>DATLZP010000419.1:0-10684 GCA_035573935.1 Actinomycetota bacterium | reverse complement strand
CTACGGGTACGCTCCGGCCATCGAGTCCATCCAGCGGGCGGCGCGCCGCGCCGACGCCTGGGATATCAGGCTGCGCCACCAGGTCCGGGGCCTCCCCCCGTTCGGCCGAGTGCTGGACGAGGTCCTGAGCGTCGTCGCGCGTGGGCGGGCTAGGGGCTCCGCCCCTCCGTGACCTCCGAGATCGCCTTCGCCATGAACCAGGGTCCCCCTGGATACCGCTCGGGCCGGCTATGCTCGTCGCGTTCCACGGAGGTGAGGAGCGAGGCCACCGTGACCGATCCGAGGTTCGACCTGGCCCTGTACCCGGTGCCCGAAGCGGCGCGCCTGGCGCGCGTGCCCGCTCGCACCGTGGCGAACTGGATCCGCGGTTACCGCTACGTCGCCCAGGGGAAACAGGTCGAGGCCTCGCCGGTCGTCCGCCCCACCGTCCCGGGTGAGGGGGCCCTGTCCTTCGTCAACCTCGTGGAGGTCGGGACCCTGGCCGGGTTCCGGCGGGCGGGCGTGTCGATGCAGAAGATCCGGAGGGGCCTGGAGTACGTGGCGCGCGAGATGAACGTCTCCCATCCCCTCGCCAGCCAGCGGATCCTGACCGACGGGGTGGAGCTCTTCTGGGAGTACCAGGAGAAGGAGGGCGAGGATCTCCAGGTCGTCAACGTGACGCGCGGCGGGCAGAAGGTGTTCCCGGAGGTCGTCATGCGCTACCTCCGGAGCGTCGAGTGGGGCCCCGACTCGTTCGCGACGCGATGGTGGCCCGGAGCTCCCGCCCCCGGCCAGGGCGCCATCGTCGTCGATCCGCGTCGTGCGTTCGGCGCGCCGGTGCTCGCTGGCACGGGCATCCGGGTGGAGGACGTCTTCCTGCGGTTCAGCGCCGGCGAGTCGCTGCGCGAGCTCGCCGAGGACTACGGACTGTCCCTTGAGCAGGTCGAGGCGGCGATCCGGGCGGAGGCCCGGTTCCTCGAGCCCGTCGCAGCTTGAGGTCTTCTGCGACCGCAGCCTGGGCCGGTACAAGGTCCCTGCCCGGCTGCGCCAGGTCCATCGAGGCGTCCTCGCCCATGACGATCTCTTCCCCCAGGACGTCGACGACGAGGTCTGGCTCAGGGTGGCCGGGAGGAAGGGCTGGGTCGTACTGACGAAGGACGAGAGGATCCGGTGGCGCCCCGGGGAGCAGCGCGCCATCGTCGAGGCGGGCGTCCGGTGCTTCTGCCTCCACCCGACGAAGGGGATGAGGGGGGAGGACATGGCGGAGGTCCTGGCCAAGGCCCTGCCACGCATCCTGCGCATCGCCGCGGAGGACCCACGTGGCTATGTCAAGATCGTGAACCGTACGGGTAGGATCCGCCACCTGTATCCATAGGCGAGCAGCTCGCGCGCGTCCGTCGTCTCCGGCATCATCCTTCCCGTGAACCACGGCCCCCCGGAGCTCGTCGACAACCTGAGCAGGTACGTCCACGCCGAGGCCCTCCGCTGGCTCGCGGAGAACCGGCCGGCGCCGCTCTCCGTCGCCACCGGGTACGTGCGCCTGGGTGGCCTCGTGGCCCTGGCCTGCCTGCCGGGCCCGCCCAACCGGCCCGTGCGGCTCCTGCTCGGGGCGATGCCCGAACCGGGCCTCGGCGCCGAGCCCGCGGAGGAGCCGAGGCTCGCCGGGGACCGCTTCCGGGAGACCCTGGACCGGCTCCGTGCCGAGCGGGACTTCGACGCGTTCCCGGAGTCGCGGCGGACCGCGTCCCTCGACCTCGTCGAGCGGTTCCTCCGCTCGGACCGGGTCGAGGTGCGCCGGTTCACGACCCGCTTCCTGCACGGGAAGACGTACCTCTTCGGGGCCAGGGGCGATCGGGGGCTCGCTGGCGAGGGCGCGGTGCTCGTCACGTCGGCCAACCTCACCTCGGGCGGCCTGGAACGGAACCTGGAGCTGGGGACGGTGAGCTACCAGCCGAGCACCGTCGCCCTCGCGCTCGACTGGTTCGACGAGCTGTGGGCCGGGGCGGAGCCCTTCGAGGACGAGCTCCTCTCCCTCCTCTTCCCCCCGGTCGAGCGGTACGACCCCCAGACCATCTTCCGCCGTGCCCTGCTCGAGCTGTACGGCGACGAGATCGAGCGGGAGGCGGAGGGGGAGGTCCGCGCCGGGGGCCTCGTCCTCACCAGCTTCCAGGAGCAGGGCTACCGCCGCGCCCGGCGCATCGTCGAGGAGCTCGGCGGGGTGATCTACGCGGACGGCGTGGGCACGGGGAAGACCGAGGTGGGGCTGCGCTTCCTCGAGGAGTATGCCCGCGAGCGAGGCTCGTACGCGCTGATCATCACCCCGGCCCAGCTCCGGGAGTCCCTCTGGGAGAAGCGCCGCGACGAGGCCGGGCTCCCCGGCCAGGTCGTCTCCTACCAGGAACTCGCCGCCGACCGCCAGCTCGGGCGGGGCAGCGAGCGCCGCCTGCGCCTCAACAAGGACGCGTACCGGCTGGTGATCGTGGACGAGGCCCACGCCTTCCGGAACTCCGACACCACCTGGTACGCGGCCCTCGACCGGCTGCTCGGGGGGACCAAGAAGGACCTGGTGCTGCTCACGGCGACCCCGGTGAACAACAGCCTCTGGGACCTCCACAACCTCGTCATGCTCTTCGCCCGGCACGACGCCGCCTTCCGGGCGACGCGCCTCAGGATCCCCTCGCTCCGGGAGCTCTTCATCAGGGCCGGGGCCCGCGACCCGGAGGAGCTCCGGGAGGAGATCCTCTTCCCCCTGGTGGACGCCGTCGCGGTGCGGCGCGACCGTCGCTTCATCGAGGACCACTACCGGGGGGAGACGTTCCCCGACGGGACGCCGGTGCGCTTCCCACGCCCCCGGCTCGAGGAACGCCGCTACGACCTCGACGCCGTCTACCCCGGCGTGTTCCACGAGGTCGTGGAGACCATCGGCTCCCTCACCATGGCCCGGTACGTGCCGGCCAGGTACCGGCGGGGGTCGACGGCCGAGCTCGCCCGCGAGGAGGCGCTGGCCGGGCTGATGCAGTCCCAGCTCCTCAAGCGGTTCGAGTCGTCCGTGGCGGCGGCCACGGAGACGCTCCGCCGGATGGTGCTCGCCCACGAGGCCCTGGTGGAGGCGTGGAGGGGACGCGGGATGGTCCCCTCCCTCGCGACGCTGCGGGACCTGGTGCGGGACGCGACGGCCGGGGAGCCGCTCCCCGACCTCGTCGAGGCGGCCCTCGACGAGGACGACGAGGCACAGCCGGCCTCCGCCTTCGACCCCCGGTTCCTGCGGGACGTGGAGGCCGACCTCGAGCGGCTCCGCGCCCTCTCCGCGACCTTCGAGCGCCTCGCCTCGGTCCCGGATCCGAAGCTCGAGGCCCTGGCGGAGGTGCTTCGCACGACGCCCGCGCGGAAGGTCGCCGTGTTCAGCTCCTACGCGGACACCGTGGCCTACGTCGCCCAGGCCATCGAGCTGGACCCCGCGCGGTTCGGCGGCCGGGAGGTGGAGGTCGTGGTCGGCACCGAGACCGACGCGGCGGACCGGGTCCGGAAGCTCGAGCGGTTCTGTCCGCGCTCGGTGACCGGCGAGCCGGACTTCACCCCCGACCGCGAGGTCGACCTCCTGCTCTCCACCGACGTGCTGTCCGAGGGCCAGAACCTCCAGGAGGCGCAGGCGGTGGTGTCCTACGACCTGCCCTGGAACCCGCAGCGCGTGGTCCAGCGGAACGGGAGGGTGATCCGCCTGCGGAGCCCCCACGACGAGGTCTTCCTCTACACGCTGGTGCCGATGCCCGGCGACCTCGAGGAGATCCTCCGCCTCGAGGCCCGGGTGCGCGGCAAGATCGCGGCCGCGAACGCCACGTTCGGGATGGAGAACCCCGTCCTCGCGGACATCGAGGAGGCCTCCCGCATCTACGCGGACGAGGCCGAGCGGGACCTGCGTGACCTCTTCCGCCGCATCGAGGAGGGCGACCCGACGCTCATGGACCAGGGGCAGGAGCCCGGCTCGGGCGCGTTCGCGGGGGAGCAGTACCGCTGGCTCCTCCACCGGCTGCTCCAGGAGGGGGCCTTCGAGGCCCTGCGTCGGCTGCCGTGGGGGATCGGATCGGCGTTCGTGCGGGAGGGCCTCCCGCCCGAGCGCAGCGGCGTGTTCTTCGCCTGCCGCACCTCGGCCGGGGAACGGGCCTGGCGCTTCGTCCCCTTCCAGGGAGACGACCTGGTCCGGGAGGACCTGGAGATGCTCCGCCTCATCGACCCGGGCGAGGCCCCGCGAGCGGAGCTCCCGACCGGCGACGCCCTGGAGCGGGCCTGGCGGCGCGCGGCGGAGGACATCTGCACCGAGCACAACGCCCGGCTCGACCCCAAGCGGGTGGTCTCCGCGCTGCCACCGAGCCAGCGGTGGGCGCTCGAGGTCCTGCGGAGCCCGGACCTCCCGGAGGAGGAGCGCTACGCCCTGGCCGACGAGGCGCTCGGCGTCGGCCGAGGTCCCCAGGTCCGACGCCGCCTCGCCGAGCTGCGCCGGCGGGCCTCGGCGGGAGGCATGGGCGTCCGCGAGGTCGCCGATGCCATCGTCGAGATCGTCGAGGAGCTGGGTCTGCGACCGGAGCCGTTGGCCGTCGAGGCCGGTCGGCCCATCACCGAAGCCGACCTCGGCGTGGTCTGCTTCCAGGTCGTCCTCGCCCCGCAGCGCTGATCGAAGCCGCGGCTGCTCCTCGACCTCACGCCGGGGAAGCTCCATCGGGCCTCCAGCGCGGGCGGACCGATCGGCGCGGCGCGTCCGGTCGGGCAGGCTCGGCGGGCCAGGGGCGCCTCTAGAACCACCGGCGCAGCCAGTACCGCTCGAACGCCACCTTGGCCAGGTGCCAGTGCCTGCCCGCGCGCCGGAGGCGGACCCGGGGCCCCTCCTCCGCGTAGAAGTCGCCGGTCGCGAAGGCCGCCACCCCGTCCCCCATCTCCACGAAGCAGGATCCCCTCCCGTCGAACACCGCGGTGGGGCGCCGGCCCCGCGCCTCGTCCGCGATCCGCCTGGCCACCACCTCGGCCTGGGCATGGGCGAAGACCCCGGCCTTGGGGAGGAACCTGCCGCCTGCGATGGGGATGGCCGTCACGTCGCCGATCGCGAACACCCCCTCGGTCGAGGTGAGCAGCGTCGACCGGTCCACGGGGACGAAGCCGGTCTCGCCCCCCAGGCCGCTCGCGCGGACGACCTCCGGGGCCCGGTGGGGCGGGATCCCGAGGAGGAGGTCGAAGGGCACCCGCTCGCCGTCGGCGAAGACCAGCTCCCGAGCGGCCGGCTCGATCCGCTCCACCGAGCGCCCCGGCGAGAAGCCGATCCCCCGACGGGCGAGCATGGCCTGCACCGCCGCGCCGACCTCGGGGCCCGCTGTGGGCATGGGGAAGGGCTCCGGCGTGTAGACCTCCACGCTCGCCCGCGCCCCACGCCGCCGGAGCACCGCCTCGGCGAGGAAGGCGGCCTCGTAGGGGGCCGCCGGGCACTTGTAGGGGAGACGGGAGACCAGGACCACCACCCGGCCGCCCCGGAGCTCGGCGAGGGCCCGAGCGGCCCGTTCCGCGCCCTCCAGGGCGTAGACGTCGCAGGCGGCCTCCGTGAACCCGGGCAGCGCCCCGGGGACGGTCTCGGCGCCCAGGGCGAGCACCAGCCAGCGGTACCCGAGGGCTTCCCCGGTGGTCCTCACGACGCGCCGGTCGAGGTCGACCTCCACCACCTCGTCCTGCAGGAGCTCGACCCCGCGTCGGCGCAGCCTCCGCAGGTCCGCGGTGACCTGCTCGGGGCGCCGCGCCCCGGCCATCACCCACAGGAACGAAGGGGCGAACCGGTACGTGAGGTCCCGGTCCACGAGGACGACCCGGCCCGGCCGCCCCAGCCGACGGAGCCGGCGTGCGAGCGAGGTCGCGACCACCACCCCGCCCGTCCCCCCACCCAGCACCACCACGTCCGCCGCCATCCCCGCCCTCCTCCCCTAGAAGGTGACGACCTCGTCCGCCCACAGCGTCCACTCGGTGAGCTCCTCCAGCGAGGAGCGCCTGGCCCCCTCGGCGAGCCGCTCGTCGCCGATGCCCCGCGCGTCGAGGCAGGTCCCGCAGCAGCCGACCTCTCCCCCTCGCCGAGCCACCGCGCCGATCATCCGCTCCAGGTTGTAGTAGCCCTCCGGGACCTCCTGGCCGGCCACGGCGCAGGCCACCGCATCGCCGACCAGGAACACCCGCACCTCCACCCCGTCCCTGCGGGCGAGCGACCCGGCCAGCCGGAGGCCGTTGTAGGACCGCTCGGTCCCGTACGGGGGGTCGTTCAGGATCAGCAGGATCCGCCGGCTCATCCTCCCCCACCGACCTCGACGGGGAACCCCGCCAGGCGCCACTCGGGGAAGCCGTCCTCCAGCCGGCGCGCCCGGAAGCCGTTCTCCCGCAGGACCTGCAGGGCCGCGGGGGCCAGCACGCAGTAGGGCCCCCGGCAGTAGGCGACGACCTCGGCGGTCCGGGGCAGCTCCCCCAGGCGATCCCGGAGCTCCTCAAGCGGGATGGAGACGGCCCCGGGGATGTGCCCCGCGCGGTACTCCTCGGTCGGGCGGACGTCCACGACCACCGCCTCGCCCCGTTCCAGGCGGGCCAGGAGCTCCTCCCGGGTCACCGGCCGCAGGTGGTCGCGGGCCTCGAAGTACTCCCGGACCACCCGTTCGACCTCGGCCAGCCGCACCGTCGCCACCCCGCGCAGCTCGATCAGGAGCCGGCACACGAGGTCGTCGGCCGGCCGGTGGTAGATCCGCACGCCCTCGCGGCGGACCTCCACCAGGCGGGCCCGTCGGAGGACCTGGAGGTGCGCCGAGGTGTTGGCCACGCTCATCCCCGTGGCCTTGGCCAGGGCCTCGACGGTCCGCTCCCCCTGGCACAGCAGCTCCAACAGCTCGAACCGCTTCGGGCTCGCCAGCGCCCTCGCGATCCGGGCGAACTGCTCGTAGAGCGCGTCCTTGACCTCGCGGGCCGTCGCACCCATGCGCCGTCGCTCCATGCTCCTCAACTCTTCTATTGACAAATGATAGAAGCCTGGGCGAGGATGGCGCAAGGGACCGAGGACCCAGGGGGAGGAAGACGGAGGTCCTGCCGATCGTCGACGAGGGCCTCGGCAACTCCGCCTACCTGGTGGCGGTGGCGGAGGGACGGGCCATGGTCGTGGACCCCTCGAGGGATCCGTGGCCCTACCTCCGGGCCGCCGAGGCTCGGGGGCTCGCGATCGCCTGGGTGGTCGAGACCCACCTCCACGCCGACTTCGTCTCGGGGGCCCGCGAGCTCGGGACGGCCGGCGCCGGGCTGCTCGCCCCGCGCGCCGCCACCCTGGGCTTCCCGCACCGCGGCCTCGACGACGGGGACGAGGTGGACCTCGGCGGGCTCACGCTCCGGGCCCTGGCGACGCCCGGCCACACCCCCGAGCACCTCGCCTACCTGCTGCTGGACGGGGGGCGGCCGCTGGCGGTCTTCACCGGCGGCGCCCTGCTGCCGGGGTCGGTCGCCCGGACCGACCTCATCGCGCCCGACCGGACGGAGGCCCTTGCCCGGGCCCTGTTCCGCGCGATCCGCGAGCGCCTGCTCACGCTCCCCGACGACGTCGCGGTCTACCCGACCCACGGCCCGGGGTCGTTCTGCTCGGCCCCCGCCGACCGCGAACGGATCACGACGATCGGGCGGGAACGCGCCACCAACCCCCTCCTCGCCGCCCCCGACGAGGACGCCTTCGTCCGCGCCCTGCTCGCGAGCCTGGGGAGCTACCCGCCCTACTTCCTCCGCCTCCGCGAGGTGAACCGACGCGGCCCGCGCGTCCTCGGCTCCCGGCCACCCGGCCTCCGCCCGCTCGGGCCGGCGGAGGTCCGCCGGCTCCTCGCCGAAGGGGCGGAGCTGGTCGACGTCCGGCCGATACGGGACTTCGCCCGCGGCCACGTCCCGGGCGCCCTCTCCATCGAGCTCCGCCCCAGCTTCCCGACCTGGCTCGGGTGGCTCGTCCCGCCGGACCGCCCCCTGGTCTTCGCCCTCGATCCGGACCAGGACCGGGCCGAGCTCGCCTGGGCGTGCCTCAAGGTCGGCTACGAGGACCTCGCCGGGGAGCTCGCCGGCGGCATGGAGGGCTGGCGCGCCGCCGGCCTCGGGGAGCGGCGCCTCCCCGTGGTGGCGGCCGAGAGGCTCGGGCGCGCCCGGGTCCTCGACGTCCGCCAGCGGAGCGAGTTCCTCGAGGGCCACCTCCCCGGCGCGGTCCACGTCGAGCTGGGCTCGCTCGAGGGGGCCGGGGACCTCCCGGGCGGTCCGCTCGCGGTGATGTGCGCGCACGGGCAGCGGGCCACCACCGCCGCGAGCCTCCTCGAGCGCGCCGGTCGGACCGACGTGACCGTGGTGGTCGGGGGCCCGGGGGAGTGGAGCGCCGCCACGGGGATCGCCCTGGAACGGTCGGGGTGAGGGCCGCGGGGGCACCGGTCCGGCTGGGCCTCCGAGCCAACCTCGCGCCGTTCTCCCTCCTGGTGGGGGTGAACGCCCTGGTCGGGGGGATGGTCGGCCAGGAGCGGACCCTCCTCCCCCTGCTCGCCGAGCGGGTCTTCGGCCTGCGCGCGTTCACGGCGGCCCTCACGTTCATCGCCGCCTTCGGCGCGGTGAAGGCGGCCACCAACCTCCTCGCCGGCGCCCTCGCCGACCGCCTGGGCCGCAAGCCGGTCCTCGTGGCCGGGTGGATCGCGGGCCTCCCCGTGCCGCTCCTGCTCATGTGGGCCCCGAGCTGGGGGTGGGTGATCCTCGCCAACGTCCTCTTGGGGGTGAACCAGGGGCTCACCTGGTCGACCACGGTCTTCATGAAGATCGACCTGGTCGGCCCCGGTCGCCGGGGCCTGGCCATGGGGCTGAACGAGGCGGCCGGCTACGGGGTCGTGGGGGCCACCGCGCTCGCCACGGGGCTCGTCGCCGAGCGGGCGGGGCTCCGACCGGAGCCCTTCTTCCTCGGCCTCGCGTTCGCCGGCCTCGGCCTGGGCCTGTCGGCCCTCGTGGTGCGGGAGACGCTGGGGCACGCCCGCCACGAGGCCACCCGTCGCCGCGACCCGGAGGCGGCGCCGACGACCGGGGAGGTCTTCCTCCTCACGAGCTTCCGCGAGCGGGCGCTGTCCTCCTGCAGCCAGGCGGGGCTGGTCAACAACCTGAACGACGCGATGGCGTGGGGCCTCTTCCCCCTCCTCTTCGCCCGCGGCGGGCTCTCGGTCGGGGACGTCGGCCTCCTCGCCGCCACCTACCCCGCGGTGTGGGGGGTGGGCCAGCTCGCGACCGGCGCGGTCTCCGACCGCCTGGGGCGGAAGCCGCTCATCGCGGCCGGGATGTGGGTGCAGGCCGCGGGCATCGCGCTCGTCGCGGCCACCCGGGGCCCCCACCCCTGGCTCCTGGGGGTCGTGCTGCTCGGGGCCGGGACGGCCATGGTCTACCCCACGCTCCTCGCCGCCGTGGGCGACGTGGCCCACCCCGCGTGGCGGGCGTCCGCCGTCGGCGTCTACCGGCTGTGGCGCGACGCGGGCTTCGCGCTCGGGGCGCTCCTGGCCGGTGCCCTCGCCGACCTCCTGGGGTTGGAGGTAGCCATCTGGGCCGTGGCCGGCCTCACCGCGGCATCGGGCCTGGTCGTCGCGGTCCGGATGTACGAGACGGGGCCGGCGCGGCGGGGGATCGCCGCGGACGCCCTCCGCTCGACCCGACCGCGGCTCACTCCCCCCCGAGGGTGAGGATCCCGCCCTCGGTCATCCTCCGGACGTCCAGGGCCTCCTCCAGCTCCTCCGGCGGCAGGACGCCCCGCTCCGCGGCCACCTCGCGGACGCCCCGGCCCGTGGCGAGGGCCTCCTTCGCGATCTCCGCGGCCGCCTCGTAGCCGATCCTCGGCACGAGGGCCGTGATGATCGGGAAGCTCTGCTCGACGAGCTCCCGGGCCCGGGCCGGGTCGGCCTCGAGCCCCTCGATGCACTTCTCCCGGAAGACCTCGGCGGCCCGCGCCAGGAGGTCGATCGACCACAGCAGGTCGTGGGCCATCACCGGGAGCATCACGTTGAGCTCGAAGTCCCCGAGCGCCCCGGCCATCGCCACCGCGTGGTCGTTCCCGTACACCTGGACCGCCACCTGGCGGACGACCTCGGGGATCACCGGGTTCACCTTCCCCGGCATGATCGAGGAGCCCGGCTGGAGCGCCGGCAGGCGCAGCTCGCCGAGGCCGGCGCGCGGCCCGCTCCCCATCCACCGGACGTCGTTGGCGATCTTGAAGAGCGACGCGGCGAGGGTCCGGAGCGCCCCGCTCGCCTCGACCAGCGCGTCCTGCCCCCCCATCCCCTCGAAGGGGTGCGCCATCCGCCGGAGCCCGAGCCCGGTCCGCTCGCCGAGCCGGGCCACGACCCGGGCGGCGAAGTCCGGGTGGGCGTTGAGCCCGGTCCCCACGGCCGTGCCGCCGAGCGGCAGGTCGGCCAGCCGCCCGGCCGCGGAGCCCAGCCGCTCGATCCCCCGGCGGACCTGCTCGGCGTAGGCCAGGAACTCCTGGCCCAACCGGACCGGGGTCGCGTCCATCAGGTGGGTGCGGCCCACCTTCACCACGTCGTCGAAGGCCTCGGCCTTCGCCCGGAGGGCGGCCTCGAGCCGCTCGAGGGCCGGGACCAGGTCCTCGCGGAACCCCAAGAGCGCCGCGAGCCGGATCGCCGTGGGGATCACGTCGTTC
>DATLZP010000418.1:0-3475 GCA_035573935.1 Actinomycetota bacterium | reverse complement strand
AGCAGCTGGCGCGGCTCCACCTCCGCCTCTCGCCGGACCCCGTTGACGATCACCGCGATGCGCCTCACGGGTGCCTCCTTTCGACGCGAAGGTGGCTACGCGCCGGAATCTACACCCACCGGTCGCGGGAGGTGAAGTCGGCCCGTGGCCACCCCGGTGGGGACGTTCCGCGCCACGCCGTGGCACCAGACGGCGCTCCCCGCCGGCTCCACGCGAGACCTCCCGATCCCCCGCCGGGCGGTCGCGCTCACACCCCCGGGGCACCCCGGGGAGCGCCGTCCCCCCGGAGCCCGGTCCCCAGCCGCTCCTCGAGGATCCGCCGGGCCTCCACGGCGTCCCCGGCCAGGTCGATCGCCGCTCGGACGGCCTCCCGGCACCGGTCCAGGGTGAGTCCACGGAGGACGTCCTTCACCTCCGGGATCGCGACGCGGGTCATGGAGAGCTCGTCCACCCCCAGCCCCACCAGGGCCGCCGCCACGGTGGGGTCCCCGGCCGCCTCGCCGCACACCCCCACCCAGGCCCCGTGGGCGTGCCCGGCCTCCACCACGTGCCCGATCAAGCGCAGCACGTCCGGGTCCAGGACGTCGGCCAGGTCGGCCACCGGCCCCACGAGCCGGTCCGCGGCGAACAGGTACTGGAGCAGGTCGTTGGTCCCGATGGACAGGAAGTCGGCGTGCGCGGCGAGGCGGGGGGCGGCCAGGGCCGCGGACGGGACCTCGATCATCACGCCCACCTCGACGTCTGAGAGGTCCTGCCCCTCCTCCGCCGCCACTTCCTCCAGGATGGCCCGGGCCGCCCGGAGCTCCCGGACCACCGAGACGAGCGGGAACATGATGGCCAGCCGCCCCGCGTCCTCGCCTGCCACCGCGGCCCGGGCCCGCAGGAGGGCTCGGAGCTGGTCGCGGAACAGATCCGGGCGCTCCAGGCTGAGCCGGATCCCCCGGAGCCCGAGGGCCGGGTTCTCCTCGGGGTCCCGCTCGACGAACGGCAGCGGCTTGTCCGCCCCGACATCGAGCGTGCGGAACACGACGCGCCGGCCCGGGAAGGCCCGGAGGACCTCGCCGTAGAAGCCGACCTGCTCCTCGACCGTGGGGGCGGTGGTCCGGCCGAGGAAGAGGAACTCCGTGCGGACCAGGCCGCTCCCCTCGCCCCCCGCCTCGACGGCCGCCGGGACGTGCTGGATCGAGCCGATGTTCGCGGCGAGCTCAACGCGGTGCCCGTCGGCCGTCCGGCCGGGCTCGTCCCGGAGGACCGCGAGCTCCTCCCGGCGGCGCTCCTCCTGCTCCATCCGCCGCCGGATCGCCTCCCGCTCCGCGGGCTCGGGCGCCGCGATCACCTCCCCAGTGCGGCCGTCGACCGCCACCTCCGTGCCCTCCTCCACGACCTCGAGGAGGCCCGGGCAGGACACGACCGCGGGGACGCCGAGGGCGCGGGCAAGGATCGCCGCGTGGCTGGTCGGGGACCCGGTCTCCGTCACGATCCCCGCGATCACCGCCGGCGGGATGCTCGCGGTCTGTGACGGCGTGAGCTCGTGCGCCACGATCACCGAGCGGACCCGGGGGGCCTCTCCCGCCGTGCTCCGGCCCAGCAGGATCCGGACGACGCGGTCCCGCACGTCGTCGAGGTCGGCGGCCCGCGCCGCCAGGTACTCGCTGGCCGACGCCGCCAGGAGGTCCCGGAAGACCCCGAACGCTCGGACCACCGACCGTTCCGCGGAGGAGCCCTGGGCGATCGCCTCCTCCGCGAGCGCCCGCAGCTCCGGGTCGGCCGCGAACTCGGCGTGCGCCTCGAAGATCTCGGCCTCCTCCTCCCCCGCGGCAGCGGCGACGTCCCGGCCGAGGCGCCGGAGCTCGTCCTCGGCCCGGGCCAGCGCGGACCGGAGCCGGTCGAGCTCCTCCTCCACCGACCCGGTCGGGCCCTCCGGGAGCTCCTCGTCGCCGAGGCCCTGCCCGGCCAGCGGGAAGGCGGGGGCGAGGGCGGCGCCCGGCGCCGCCGCTCGCCCCGTGAGCCTGACGCTCATGCCCCGTCGCTCTCCCCGAGGCCGGACTCGACCAGCGCCACGAGCTCCCGGAGGGCCTCCTCCGCCCCCTCCCCGCTGGTGCGGATCAGGATCTCGTCGCCCCGGTGGCAGTCCAGCGTGAGGACCGAGAGCACGGACTTCGCATTCACCTCCCGCCCGTCCTTCACCACGACCACGTCCGCCGGCGTGGCCGCCGCGGCCTTCGCGAAGACCTTGGCAGGGCGGGCGTGGAGGCCGCTCGCGTTCCGCAGCACCACTGTCGCCTCAGGCACCGACCCGCACCTCCCGGAGCTCCGGCTGCTCGAGCGGGCGGTGGAACGCCTTGAGGACGTTCACGATCAGCGCCGTGACGACCGAGCCGATCGCGATCGCCAGCAGGTACAGGGGCCAGTTGCCAATCAGCCCCACCACCCAGATCCCACCGTGGGGCGCCCGGAGCGTCGCGTTGAAGAGGAACGACAGGACCGCCGCCACCGCGGAGCCCGCCATCAGCGACGGGATCACCCGGATGGGGTCCGCGGCCGCGAACGGGATGGCCCCCTCGGTGATGAACGAGGCGCCCATCACCCAGGCGGCCTCGCCGGCCCGCCGCTCGCTCTCGTCGTAG
Source organism: Actinomycetota bacterium (assembly GCA_035573935.1). Lineage (GTDB taxonomy): Bacteria > Actinomycetota > UBA4738 > UBA4738 > HRBIN12 > DATLZM01. The sequence continues at coordinate 848 of DATLZP010000418.1, read as the reverse complement.
AGCTTCGGCCGGAGGACCGTGGCCAGCGCCATGCCGAGCGGCGGCGTCATGCCGGCCGCCATCACCGCGGCCATGATCTGGAAGTTCCCGGCGTCGATGGACAGCAGCCCGAAGGAGTAGGCCACCTTGTTCACGGGGCCGCCCATGTCGAAGGCCATCATCGCACCGATGATCACGCCGAGCGCGATCTCGTTCGCGCCGGAGAGCCCGTTCAGCCACTCGGACAGGGCGCGGTTCGCCGCCGCCACCGGCTCCCCCACCACGAGCAGCATCACGACGCCGACGATCAGCGCGCCGCCGATCGGGTAGACGAGGATCGGCATCATCCGCTGGAGGGTCCCGCGGATCGGGATCTTCTTGAGCTGGTTGACCAGCCACCCCGCCAGGAGCCCGGCGATCAGGCCCCCCAGGAACCCCGCCCCGACCTCCCGCGCCACCAGCCCGCCCACCAGGCCGGGGGCGATGCCCGGCCGGTCGGCCATGGCGTAGGCGATGAACCCGGCCAGGATCGGGACGAGCATGCTGAAGGCGAGGCCGCCGATCGTGAGCAGCACCGCGCCCAGCCAGGTGGGGAAGCTCGCATCGACGTCGCCCGGGAAGTTCACCTGCCCGTCTTGGATGATCGGGACCTTGGTGACCTCGACGGCCCCGCCGATGGCGAAGGCCAGGGCGATCAGGATCCCGCCGGCCACCACGAACGGGATCATGTAGCTGACCCCGGTCATCAGCCACTGGCGAACCTTCCCGCCCTTGGTGGCCTTCGGAGGGGCGGCCGGGGGAGCCGGGACGCCGGCCTCCGCCGGGGCCCGGAGGGCGGCCTGCTCGGCCATGGTGATGACCTCCTCCGC
>DATLZP010000417.1:0-5294 GCA_035573935.1 Actinomycetota bacterium | reverse complement strand
GCGGGCCGCCGCCCACGGCCTGGGCGTCGTGCCGCTCCCCCCCGGCCTCCTCGCGCCGCGGGCCGCGGTGGGGCACCTGGTCGGGGCCACGCTGGGCGCGTTGGTGGCCATGGGCCTGCTGCCGGATGCCAGGGACGACGTCGGGGAGACCGTGGCCGAGCTGCGGGTGCTGGCCGAGCGCCTGGGCCCGGGCCGGCCCCGTCACGAGAACCCGGCGAAGGACCTGGCCCACCGCCTGCGGGAGCGGGTCCCCGTCGTCTGGGGGGCGGAGGGGATCCCGGCCGTCGCCGCCCAACGGTGGAAGACGAACCTGAACGAGAACGCGAAGGTCCCGGCCTTCGCCTCCGCGCTCCCCGAGCTCGCCCACAACGAGGTCGCCGGCTGGTCGCCGGGGTCGGGTCGAGGCTTCTTCCTGGTGGCGCTCCGGGACGAGGGGGAGCACCCGGACGTGGCCGCCCGTGTGCCGCTCTCGATCGAGATCGCGGAGGAGGCCGGGGTCCAGGCCGAGGAGGTGTGGTCGGCCGGCCGCTCCCCGCTCGCCCGGCTGTTCTCGCTCGTGGCCATGGGGGACCTGGTGAGCGTGTACCTGGCGCTCCTGCGGGGGGTGGACCCCACGCCGATCGAGGCCATCGACCGGCTGAAGCGAGCCCTGGCGGAGGCGGAGCCGTGACCGGGCTCCCCGGCCCCGGCGACGGCCTCGACGCGGAGGCGGCGGCCGCCGTCCGGTCCCGGACCGCCTTCGTCCCCCGGGCCGCCGTGGTCCTGGGCTCCGGGCTGGGGGAGGCGGTGCGGGCCCTCCGGGAGGAGGCGTCGTTCGCCTTCGAGGAGCTCCCCGGCTTCCCCCGGCCCACGGTCCCCGGCCACGCCGGGCGGCTCGCCCTGGGCGAGCTGGGCGGCGCGGCGGTGGCCTGCTTCCTGGGCCGGGTCCATTTCTACGAGGGCCACCCCATGGCCCGCTGCACGCTCCCCGTCCGCCTGGCCCGGGCCCTCGGCGCCGACGTCGTGGTCCTCACGGCGGCCGTGGGCGGGATCGACCCGGCGCTCGCCCCGGGGACGATCGCCGTGGGGCGGGACCACCTGAACATGATGGGGGAGAACCCCCTCCGGGGCTGGCGGCACCCCGACGGGACGCCGGCGTTCGTGGACCTCTCCCGGGTCTACGACCCGGGGCTCGCCGACCTGGCCGAGGAGCGGGCCCGGGCCCTCGGCGTGCCGACCGGCCGGGGCGTGTACGCGGCGATGCCGGGGCCCACGTACGAGACCCCGGCCGAGGTGGAGTTCCTCCGCCGGGCCGGGGGCACGGTGGTCGGGATGTCGGTGGTGCCGGAGGCGGTGGCGGCCGCCGCCCTCGGGATGCGCGTGCTCGGGCTGTTCACCGTGACGAACGCGGTTGGTATACACGTGGCGCACGAGGAGGTCGTCCGCGTCTCGCGGGCGGCGGCGGCGGCGGTGGGGACGCTCCTGGCGGACCTGCTGCCGAGGATCGTCGGAGAGGAGCCGGGATGGACTGCGACGTGAGGGACCTCGGCCTGGCCGAGGGGGGCCGGGAGCGGATCGCCTGGGCCGGGGACGAGATGAAGGTGCTGGCCCAGATCCGGGAGCGGTTCGAGAAGGAGCGGCCGCTGGAGGGGGTGCGGATCGGGGCGTGCCTGCACGTCACGACCGAGACCGCGAACCTCGTGACCACGCTCGTGGCCGGGGGGGCGGAGGTCGCGCTCTGCGCCTCGAACCCGCTCTCCACGCAGGACGACGTGGCGGCGGCCCTCTGCGAGCAGGGGATCGACGTCTACGCGATCAAGGGCGAGGACCACGAGACGTACTACCGGCACATCGACGCGGTCCTCGACCACCGGCCCCAGGTCACGATGGACGATGGGGCCGACCTCGTCTCCCGGCTGCACACCGAGCGGACCGAGGCGCTGGGGGACGTCCTGGGCGGGACCGAGGAGACCACGACCGGCGTGATCCGCCTCCGGGCCATGGCGGCGGCGGGGGCCCTGCGATACCCGATCGTTTCGGTGAACGACGCCGACACCAAGCACCTGTTCGACAACCGGTTCGGCACGGGGCAGTCCACGATCGACGGGATCCTCCGGGCCACGAACCTGCTCCTCGCGGGGCGGGTGGTCGTGGTCTGCGGCTACGGGATGTGCGGGCGGGGCGTCGCCTCGCGGGCCCGGGGGATGGGGGCCCGGGTGATCGTGACCGAGGTCGCACCGCTCCGGGCCCTGGAGGCGGCGATGGAGGGCTTCGAGGTGATGCCGCTCCGCGACGCGGCCCGGGTGGGCGACGTCTTCGTCACGGTCACCGGCGACACCTCGGTGATCCGCCGGGAGCACCTGGAGGTGATGAAGGACGGCGCGGTGCTGGCCAACGCCGGCCACTTCGACGTGGAGATCGACACCCGGGCCCTGGCCGAGCTGGCGGTGGAGCGGCGCCGACTCCGGGGGTGGGTGGACGAGTACCGCCTCCCCGACGGCCGCCGGCTCCGCCTCCTGGGGGAGGGCCGGCTGGTGAACCTGGCCGCGGCCGAGGGCCACCCCGCCGCCGTGATGGACATGTCGTTCGCCAACCAGGCCCTGTCGGTGGAGTGGCTCGTGGCCCGGGCCGGGTCCCTGGAGGCCGCCGTCCACCCGGTGCCCGGGGAGATCGACGCCGAGGTGGCCCGGCTCAAGCTCCGGGCCATGGGGATCGAGATCGACCGGCTCACGCCGGAGCAGGAGGAGTACCTGCGCTCGTGGGAGTCGGGGACCTGAGCGACTTCCGGTCCGTGGGCCGGGCCCTGGCCGGCCTGGGCCTGGTACGGGGGAGCGAGGGGAACCTCTCCACGTTCGACGGGCGGGTCCTGCGGATCACGCGGACCGGGGCCCGGCTGGAGGCGCTCGGTCCCGGGGACGTGCTCGAGGGCACGCTCGAGGAGCCCCCGCCGGAGGCCTCCTCGGACCTCGGGATCCACGTGGGGACGTACCGGGCCCGGGGCCCGGGGGCCGTCGTCCACGCCCACCCCCGGGGCACGGTCCCCGAGGGGTGGCGGGAGGCCGAGCCCCACGGCGTCTACGCCCGGGGGACGACCCTCGACCACGCCGCGGCCGGCGTCCTCGCGGCCGCGTCCCACCGGTGGTGGGTGGGGACGCCGGGAGGGGCGGAGCGGCGGGACCTCGTCTCCGACGCCCCCGGTCCCCTCCGCTGGGAGGGGGACGCGCTCGCCCTGCTCGATCAGACCCGGCTCCCCCGTCGGATGGCGTTCGTCCGCTGCGCGGGGGCGGACGAGGTGGCGGAGGCCATCCGCCGCCTCGTGGTCCGCGGCGCCCCGGCCATCGGGATCGCCGCCGCCTACGGGCTGGCCCTGGAGGCCGGGCGGAGGAGGGGGGTCGCGGCCCTGGAGGAGGCGGGCCGGACGCTGGTGGGGGCTCGGCCCACCGCGGTGAACCTCCGGTGGGCCGTGGAGCGCGTCCTGGCCCGGGCCCGGAGCGTCCCCCCCGGCCGGGACCTGCCCACCGCCGTCCTGGCCGAGGCCCGGGCCATCGAACGGGAGGACGCCCTGGCCTGCTCGGCGATCGGTCGGTCCGGGGCCGAGCTGCTCCCCCCCGGGGCCGGGGTGCTCACCCACTGCAACACGGGGATGCTCTGCACCGGGGGGATCGGCACGGCGCAGGGCGTGCTCCTCCGGGCCCACCTGGAGGGCAGGGGGATCCGGGTCCTGGTGGACGAGACCCGGCCCGTCTGGCAGGGGGCCCGGCTCACGGCCTGGGAGCTCACGCTCCTCGGGATCCCGTTCGCCCTGGTGGCCGACGCCGCGGCCGCCTCCCTGATGCGGGCCGGGGAGGTGGGCGCGGTCGTCGTGGGGGCCGACCGGATCGCCGCCAACGGCGACGTGGCCAACAAGGTCGGCACGTACGGGCTGGCCGTCCTGGCCCGGCACCACGACGTCCCGTTCTACGTGGCGGCCCCCACCTCCACGATCGATCCGGCCACCCCCTCCGGCGACCGGATCGTGGTGGAGGAGCGGGACCCGGCCGAGGTGACCGCGCCGCTCGGGATCCCGGTGGCCCCGGAGGGGACGCCGGCCCGCAACCCGGCGTTCGACGTCACGCCGGCCGAGCTGCTCACGGCGATCGTCACGGAGCGGGGCGTCCTCCGGCCGCCGTTCGGGGCGTCGCTGGCGGGGGCCCTCGGGGAGCGGAGGCCGGCGTGAGCGTCCACCGCGGGGTCGCGGTCCGGGCCCACTTCGACCGGTTCCCGGCCTCCCTGAAGGGAGCGCTCGTCCTCCGGGGCGAGGACCCCGACCCTCACCAGGTCGTGCTCCGGGAGGCCCGGGTGGCCTCGCTGGGCGGCGACCCCCCCCGCCCCCTGGCCCTCCCCGGCTCGGTCGTGGACCTCCCTCCCCGCCGGGACGTGTTCGTGCCGTTCGAGTTCCCGCTGGCCGACCTGGAGCCCGGGTGGTACGTCCTGGAGTGCGACCTCGAGGTGGACGGGCACCCCGGGACCGTCGAGTGCGGGCAGCGCTTCCCGATCGCCTGGCCCCGCTCCACGGTCCGCCGGGGCGTCGTCCCGGTGGCCCGGAGCCTGGGGCGGGGCCGGGCGGGCGTCCGGATCGAGCAGGTGGAGTGCCTGGCCGATCGAGCCCGGGTCCGGTTCGCGACCGAGGGGGAGGAGGCGCCGCCGATCCGCGTGATCGCGGACGGGACCCGGCTGCCGGTGGTGGAGGAGGAGTTCGACCCGGACCGGGGGCGGGGGAGCCTCACCACCTACCCGGTGCTCCGGACGCACGCCTCCCTCCGGATCGAGGTGGGCCGGGGTCGGGAGGGGGCGAGCGTGGAGCTCCCCCTCTGACGGCGACGTCGGCGGCCCGGGGTAGCGTCGGGCCGTGGGCCTCCTCGAGATCGTCTTCCCTCCCCGGTGCGCGGGCTGCGGCGACGGGCCCTGGCCGTTCTGCCCCCCATGCCGCGCCACGCTCGTCGTCCCCGCTCCCCCGTGGTGCCGCCGGTGCGCCCGGCCCCTCCCCGCCCCCCGCCCTACCTGCCGGGCCTGCCCCCCGCCGCCCCTGGCCTCGGCCCGGTGGCCGTTCCTCTACGGGGGCGCGGCCCGGAGCGCCATCCACCGGCTGAAGTTCTCCGGGTGGCGGCGCGTGGCCTCCGCCCTGGCCGGGGCGATGGCCGAGGTGGCGGGGGGAGGCGCCGACGCGGTCTGCTGGGTGCCGCTGGCCCCGGCCCGTCGGGCCCGCCGGGGCTACGACCAGGCCGAGGCCCTGGCCCGGGCCCTGGCCGCGGAGCTCGGGCTGCCCGCCGTCCGGG
>DATLZP010000416.1:0-5422 GCA_035573935.1 Actinomycetota bacterium | reverse complement strand
ACGCCCTGCTGGGGCGGCTGGAACGGGAGGCCGACCGGCCGGCGGAATGAACCGCCGGGCGTCGACGTTCGTACCTGGTACGACGGCCCGCATCCCCGCGGGCCCGGCCAGGAGGCGGACGTTGAGCCAGGAGACCTACCGGGGCGCCCCGGTGCGGGAGCTGCCCCGCCGCAACCGGACCTTCCCCAGGGGCCGCGTGTGCGCCGCCGAGGGCTGCGGCACGGTGCTGTCGATCTACAACCGCTCGGAGTTCTGCTGGCAGCACGAGCCGGTGCGCGAGTACATCCCCCGCGGGAGGAGGACCCGCCGGGCGGCCTGACCCTCGGGCGGTAAAGCCCCGCTCGCCGGGAGCCGATGATGGGGATGGACCGCTCCCCCCGAGCGCGGAGCCGGATGACGACGGAACTGAACGAGCCCCCCGCCCTGCGGGAGGCGGACTGCCCGTACTGCGAGCGGCGGGTCCTCGTGTACCAGGAGCCGCCCCGCTGCCCCCTCTGCGACTGTCCCCTGGACGCGGACCGGATCCGGCCCTTCACGTTCCCGGAGGGGGAGCCGACGGGCGCCGACGGCCCCGAGGTGGCCTAGCCGGCGGGTCGAGCAGGGCCGCCGGCCGCCACCCCCGCACCGAGTTCAGGAGCGCGATCCGGTCGGCCCGCCGGACGTCGTCCGGGCGGATCGTCCGCTCGGCCAGGACCCCCTCCTCGAGCAGGCGGGCCCGCTCCACGCCGGGGAGGAGGCCGGCCTCGAGGGGCGGGGTCCACCACCTGCCCTCGAGCTCCAGGGCCACGTTGGCGATCGTGGACTCCGTGATCTCCCCGCGGAGGTTCACGAGCAGGACGTCGTCGGCGCCGGGGTGGCGGGCCGCGGCCTCGCCGTAGCGCTCCCGGCGCGTGGTCTTGTGGAACCACATGGGGTCCGAGGGGTCGACGCTCGGCTCATCGAGCGCCACCCGGACCGGCCGGGGGTCGGGGGGCGGCAGCGGCTCGGCCCGGACGTCGATCCTCCCCTCCCGGTCCAGCGTGAGGCGGAGGCGGAGCGGGACCTCGGCGCCCCGGGCCGCCTCCCGCACCCGGGCCTCGGCCTCCCCCCGGTCCAGGCGGAACCCGAAGTAGGCGGCGGAGGCGGCCAGGCGGTCGAGGTGGCGACCGAGGAGCCAGGGGTCGCGGCCCGGGTCGGCCCGGATCGTCTCCAGGAGCTCGAACGGCGGCCGGCGCACGGTGAGGAGGGCCGCCTTGGCCAGGGCCTCCCGGTGCTCGGCGCCGGCGTCGGAGTCGTAGGTGATCCCCCCGCCCGTCCCGTACACCGCCGCGCCGGTCTCCGCGTCGACCAGGGCGGTCCGGATGGCCACGTTGAACCGGGCGGCCCGGTGGTGGCCGCCGCCCGGCGCCACGTACCCCACGGCCCCCGTGTAGACGCCCCGGGGGGAGCGCTCGAGCTCGGCGATGGCGCGCATCGCCCGCACCTTCGGCGCCCCGGTGACGGACCCGCTGGGGAACAGGGCCCGGAACACCTCCCCGAGCGACGTGCCGGGACGGAGCTCGGCCTCGACGGTCGAGGTGAGCTGCCAGACGGTCTCGTACCGCTCCACGTCGAACAGGCTCGTGGGGCGGACGCCGCCGGGCCGGGCGATCCGACCCAGGTCGTTGCGGAGCAGGTCCACGATCATCGCGTTCTCGGCCCGATCCTTGGGGGAGGTCCGCAGCGCCTCCGCGGCCCTGGCGTCCTCCTCCGGGTGCCGGCCCCGGGGGGCCGTCCCCTTCATCGGCCGGACGACGATCCGGTCCCCCGCCAGCGCGAAGAACAGCTCCGGGGAGGCGGAGCACACCCGGTACCGGCCGAGGTCGAGGTAGGCGTTGTGGGCCCCCCGCTGGGCGAGGCAGAGGTCCCGGTACAGGCCGCGGGGATCGCCCCGGACCACGGACCGGAGCCGGATCGTGTGGTTCACCTGGTAGACCTCCCCGGCCGCGATCAGCTCCCGGATGGCCTCCACGTCGCGTCGGTACCGGGGCAGGTCGGTGTCCGCCCGCCAGGCCCCCGCCGTGGCGGGCGGGGGCTCGGCCGGCTCCGGGAGCGCGGCGGGCTCCCGGTCCTCGAACAGGGCGAACCAGGCCAGGGGGAGGTCGGCGAACGGGCTCCCGGGGAGCGTGGGGCGGACGGCGAGGTCGGGGTCGAGCCCCGGCGCCGCCTCGTAGGAGACGAGGCCGGCCGCCCAGAGGCCCCGGGCCGCCGCGGCCTCCGCGGCGTCGAGGACGCCCGCGACCTCGTCCGGACGCCGGGCCTCCAGCACCCCCACCGGGCCGACCAGGCGGAACGAGGGCCCGCCGGGAGCGGACAGGTCGTCGAACCGGGCCTCGACCATGGCGCGCGTCCCCCGTCGGGCGCCGCCGGCGCGCTCAGCCCTTCCGGGCCTCGATCTCCCGGACCAGGCCGGGCACGATCTCCAGGGCGTCGCCCACCACCCCGAGGTCGGCGACCTTGAAGATCGGCGCCTCCGGGTCCCTGTTGATGGCCACGATCCGCTTGGCCCGCTTCATCCCCACGAGGTGCTGCGTGGCGCCGCTGATCCCCACGGCGATGTAGACCTCGGGCCGGACCGTCTTGCCGGTCTGGCCGATCTGGTAGCTGTAGGGGACCCATCCGGCGTCCACCACGGCCCGGCTGGCGCCCACGGCGGCGTGGCCGATGGCCCGGGCCAGGTCCTCCAGCAGCCGGAAGTTGGAGGGGTCCTGGAGCCCCCGCCCCCCGGCCACGACCACCCGGGCCTCCTCGAGCTTCGGCCCGCTCGCCGCCTCCTGGTGGCGCTCCACGCGGCGGGCCCCCCGGGCCTCCTCCGGGACGTCCGCGGGGACCGGGACGATCCGCGCGCTGCCTCCGGACGGCTCGGGGGGGAAGGACTTCGGGCGGACCAGCACGAGCCTCGGCGGCGGGCCGCCCAGCTCCACCTCCACGATCTTCGTCCCCCCCATGATCTCCATCCGGGCCCGGTCGGGGCCCAGGACGTCGGTGGCGTTGCTGAGCAGCGTGGACCCCAGGCGGGCCTGGAGGCGGCCCGCCACGTCCCGCGCGTCGTAGGTCGTGGGGAACAGGAAGAGGTCCGGCCGGTGCTCCTCGACCAGCCGGGCCAGGGCGTGGGCCGCGGGCTGGCCGAGGTGGTCGGCGAAGACCGGGTCGTCGCCGGCGAAGACCGTGGCCGCCCCGTGTTCCCCGAGGGGGCCGGCGGCCTCGGTGGCGCCGGGCCCCAGGGCCACCGCGACCACCTCGTCCCCCAGGGCCCGGGCCTTCGTGGTGAGCTCCAGGGCGGTGGGGTGGAGGCCCTGTGGCCCGACCTCGGCGTAGACCCAGACCCCGGCCACGCTCAGATCACCTTGGCCTCGGCCAGGAGCTCGACGATCCTGGCCACCCCGTCCCCGCCCCTGACCACCTCGCCGGGGCCCTTCTGGGGGGCGTCCTCCACCGCCGTCACCCGCTGCGTGGGCACGAGGTCCTCGGCGGCCAGCCCGAGGTCGGCCGCGGAGAGCTGCTCGAGCGGCTTCTGCTTGGCCTGCATGATGCCCTTGAGCGTCGGGTACCGGGGCTCGGTGGCCCCGGCCGTCACCGTGGCCAGGGCGGGGAGGGGGCACTCCACGACGTCGTAGCCGGCCTCGGTCTGCCGCTCGATCCGGAGGGTCCCGTCCGCCACGTCCAGGCGTCGGGCGAAGGTCGCGGAGGGCACGCCGAGGAGCTCGGCCACGGCCATCGGGACGGTGCCGGTGGAGCCGTCGGTCGATTCCACGCCGGCCAGGAGGAGGTCGAAGCCCACCCGGCGGACCGCCGCCGCCAGGACCCGGGCGGTGACGAGCGCGTCGGCCCCCCGCAGGGCGGGGTCGGTCACGAGCACGCCGCGGTCGGCTCCCATGGAGAGGGCCCGCCGGACGCCTGCCGCCGCCCCCTCCGGCCCCATCGAGACCACGACCACCTCGCCCCCGTCCCGCTCGACCAGGCGGAGGCCGGCCTCGAGCGGGTACTCGTCGCCGGGGTCGAGGGCCCCCTCCGCCCCCTCCCGGACCAGCAGGAGGTCGTCCCCCAGGCGGGGCGTGCCCTGGGGATCCGGGACGTACTTGGCCAGCACGACGATCCGCATCCGCTCTCCTCGCGGGCCCAGGAGGTGCAGGATACAGGGGCGCCGGAGTCTCGGACGGGCCGGTGCTAGCCTCGACGGCGATGGCCCCGTCGGTCCTGGTCGCGATGTCCGGGGGGGTGGACTCCTCGGTGGCGGCCTGCCTCCTCCACGAGGCGGGCTACGAGGTCGTGGGCTCCCACCTCCGCCTGGTCCACCTGGACGGGGTGGACCACGGCTGCTGCGGGCCCCGGGCCCGGGCCGACGCCGAGGCAGTGGCCCGGCGGGCCGGGTTCCCGTTCGAGGTCGTGGACCTCTCCGCGGACTTCGAGCGGACGGTGGTGGCGGACTTCGTGGCCGAGCACGAGGCGGGGCGGACCCCGAACCCCTGCGTCCGGTGCAACGAGCGGATCAAGTTCGGGGCGTTCCTGGCCCGGGCCGATGCGCTCGGCGTGGACCTCGTCGCCACCGGCCACTACGTCCGGCGGGAGCGTCGCGACGGCCGGTGGCGGCTCCTCCGCGGCGCCGACCGCGAGAAGGACCAGTCCTACGTGCTCCACACCCTGGGCCAGCGGGAGCTGGCCCGCGCGCTGTTCCCGGTGGGCGGGATGCGCAAGGCCGAGACCCGGGCCCACGCCGCCCGCCTGGGGCTCCCGGTGGCCGGCAAGCCGGACTCGCAGGAGCTCTGCTTCGCCCCGGCCGGGGACGCGGCCGCGTTCCTCGAGGCTCGGGCTCCCCACCTGCTGCGGGAGGGGGAGGTGGTGGACCCGGAGGGTCGGGTCCTGGGCACGCACCGGGGGGCCGCCCGGTTCACGGTGGGCCAGCGGCGGGGCCTGGGGGTCTCCACCGGCCGGCGGGCCTACGTGGTGGCGGTGGATCCCGGGACGAACCGGGTGGTGGTGGGGCCGGCGGAGCTCCTGGCCCGCCGGGGGCTCGTGGCGGACCGCGTGTCCTGGGTGGCGGGGGAGCCGCCCTCCGACGGGCCCTTCGAGGCCGAGGTCCGGATCCGCTCCCACGGCGAGGACGTCCCGGCCGTCGTGGAGCCCCGGGGGGAGGGGCTCCGGGTGGCGTTCCGGACCCCCCAGCGGGCCGTGGCCCCCGGCCAGAGCGTCGCGGTCTACCGGCGCGAGGAGCTCCTGGGCGGGGGGAGGATCGTCGAGGCCCTGCGCTGAGGCCGGGCCCCCGGCCCCGGGTATCATCGCCGTCTAGGCCCCCGGCGGGAGGCACGGTGCGGCTGCTCCGACGCAAGGCCAGGACGTTCGACATCCAGGTGCAGGACCTGCTGCTCCACGTCACCGCCCCGGAGGACGTGGAGGAGGAGGCCCG
>DATLZP010000415.1:0-2107 GCA_035573935.1 Actinomycetota bacterium | reverse complement strand
GTCGAGCCCCGCACCCCCTGGCCCGGGGCGAACACCACCCTCGCCGTCGTCGCCACGAACGCGGCGCTCTCGAAGGAGGGCGCCAACGCCCTCGCGGGCGCCGGGCACCGGGGCATCGCGGCCGCCGTCCGACCGTCGCATACGATATGGGACGGCGACGCGGTGTTCAGCCTCGCCACCGGGGGGGCGGAGGCCGGTCAGGCCGAGCTGGAGGAGATGGCGGAGCGGGCGGTGGCCGCGGCCGTCCGACGGGCGGTCCGGGCGGCGCGCGGCGTCCCGGGCGCGCCCGGTTCGGGGGAGGGCCCGTGAGGACGATCGAGGAGGCGGCGCGCGAGGCCGCGTCGTGCACCCGCTGCCGGCTCGCGCGGGGACGGACGCAGGTGGTCTACGGGGTGGGGAACCCCCAGGCGGAGCTGATGTTCATCGGCGAGGCCCCGGGCTACCACGAGGACCGGCAGGGCGAGCCCTTCGTGGGGGCGGCCGGCCAGCTCCTCACCCGGATGCTCGAGGGGATCGGCCTCCGGCGGGAGGACGTCTGGATCTGCAACGTCCTGAAATGCAGGCCCCCAGGGAACCGGGACCCGTTGCCCGACGAGATCGAGGCCTGCGCGCCGTGGCTGGTCGAGCAGATCGAGCTCGTGGATCCACGGATCATCGTGACCCTCGGGAACTTCGCGACGCGGTTCATCCTGGACCGCCCGGTCTCCATCAGCCGCGTGCGGGGCCAGCGCTTCCCGTGGAGGGGGAAGATCGTGATCCCCACGTTCCACCCCGCGGCCGTGCTCCACGGCGGGGGGCAGGCGAGCAGCCAGATGGACGCCCTCCGGCGGGACTTCGAGGAGGTCCGGGCGGCCCTGGCCGAGCGACCGCCTCCGGTCGAGGAGCAGCTCGGGCTGTTCTGATGGAGGTGGAGCTCCGGACCGAGACCGCCGAGGAGACCCGCGCCGTCGCGGAGGCGATCGCCCGGTTCCTGCGCCCCGGGGACGCCGTGGCCCTCGCCGGGGAGCTCGGCGCGGGGAAGACCACGTTCGTCCAGGGGGCGGCGCGCGCGCTCGGGGTCACCGAGCCCGTCGGGTCCCCCACCTTCACCCTGGTCCGGGAGTACCGGGGGCAGGTGCCGGTGATCCACGTGGACGTCTACCGGCTGGACCGGGTCCAGGACGTGCTGGACCTGGGGATCGAGGAGGTGGCGGAGGAGGGCGTGCTGTTCGTGGAGTGGGGGGACGTGATCGAGGGGCTGCTCCCCCGCGACCACCTCGTGGTCGAGCTCTCGTCCTCCGGCGATGACGTCCGGCGGGTGGTGGTCCGGGCGAGGGGGACCTCGTGGGCCGAGCGCTGGGGGCCCCTGGCGCAGGCCCTGGCGCCCTGGCGGGCGGACGGGGGAGCGCGGTGATCGTCCTCGGCCTCGATACCTCGACCGCGACCACCTCGGTGGGGCTGGGGACCGAGGGCGGCATGCTCGCGGCCGCCACGGTCGGTGGACGGAGCCGCCAGGGTTCCGTGGCCGCCGTGCTGGAGCACCTCCTGCGGTGGAGCGGCGTGGAGCTCGCCCAGGTCGGGGGCGTCGCGGTGGGGATCGGACCGGGGCTCTACACGGGCCTGCGGGTGGGGGTCGAGACCGCCAAGACCCTGGCCCAGGTCCTCCGGGTCCCGATCGTGGGCATCACCTCGCTGGACGCCCTCGCCTACCACGTCCGCTTCACCTCCCGGCGGATCGCGGCCGTGATCGACGCCCGCCGGGGGGAGGTGTTCTTCGCGATCTACGAGCCCGCCCCGGGTGGGGTGGTGCGCGAGAGCGGCTACCAGGTCGCCTCCCCCGACCGGCTCGTGGCGGAGCTCGAGGCGCTGGGGCGGGAGGTCCTCGTGGTCGGCGACGGCGCCCTCCGCCACCGGCGGACCCTCGAGGAGCTCCGGGGTCGGGTAGAGTTCGCGTCGCCGGCCTTCGCCCATCCGCGGGCGTCGGCGTTGATCGAGCTCGCGGTGCCGCGGCTCCTGCGGGAGGAACACGACCGGCTGTTCGACGTCGTCCCGCTGTACCTCAGGAGGACGGATGCGGAGATCGCTTGGGACGAGCGTCGAGGCCGCTAGGCTCGAGATCACGCGGATG
>DATLZP010000414.1:0-13322 GCA_035573935.1 Actinomycetota bacterium | reverse complement strand
CCGGGCGATCGACTGCGCGGGGATGGCGCGGGTGGACTTCTTCTTCCTCGAGCCCGACCGCCTGCTCGTGAACGAGATCAACACGATCCCGGGGTTCACCCAGATCTCGATGTACCCGAAGCTCTGGGAGGCGTCGGGGGTCCCCTACCCGGAGCTCGTCGACCGACTCGTGGAGCTCGCCCTCGAGCGCTTCGAGCGCGAGCGCAAGAAGGGCACGGTCCTCGAGGGACCGCCCTCCTCCGGCTGAGGCGCTCAGGCAGGGGCGGGCCCCGTCGTGGCCCGTCGCACCAGGCGGGGCTCCAGGAGCCGGACCTCCGGCGGCCCCTGCCGCCGTCCCTCGATGCGGTCGATGAGCCGTCCGATGCCCAGGCGGGCGAGCTCGGGGAGGGGCTGGGCCACCGTGGTCAGGGAGATCCGAGCCAGGCCGGCCAGGGGGATGTCGTCGAACCCCACCACCGAGAGCCGAGCGGGGACGGCGAGTCCCAAACGGTCCGCGAGGTCGAGCACGTCGATGGCGCACGCGTCGTTCGCGCAGACGACCGCCGTCGGCCCGCCGCGTCGGGCCAGGAGCGTGGCGATCCGGGCGACCGCCGATGCCTCCGGCCGACCGTCCGGGCCCAGCCGCCAGGGGAGGATGGCGGTGGGCTGGAGCCCCCGAGCCGTGAGCCCTCGCCGGAGCCCGGCGAGGCGCGCCCGGTCCGTGCTGGCCTCGACGGCGTGGCCCGAGACGTAGGCGATGCGCGTGTGGCCCAGCGCGAGCAGGTGCGTGGCCACCGTGAGCCCGCCGCGGACGTCGTCGACGACGACCGCATCCCCGGCGGTTCCTCGGCAGCTGATGAAGACCGCCGGGACGTCCTGGGCCCGGAGCTCCCTCGCCACCGCCGGGTCCCCCGACGAGGCGAGGAACAGCAGGCCAGCGACCCGGTAGCGGAGGAGGTCGTCGAGGCGTTCACGCTCGAGGTCGGCGCGGGCCTCGGTGGCCGCCACGAGGAGCCCGTAGCCGCGGACGCTCGCCGCGCGCTCCAGGGACCCGAGCAGGGCCGCGCTGAAGGGGTCCGCGAGCCCGGAGACCAGGGCCCCGATGAGGGTCGTCCGGCGGCGGGCGAGATCCCGGGCCAGGACGTTCGGGCGGTAGCCGAGCCGATCGATCGCCCTCCGCACCCGCCGACGGGTCTCCGGCGACACCGACGGGAGGCCCCGCACCACGTTGGACACCGTGGACTTCGAGACCCCCGCGAGCCGGGCCACGTCGAGGATGGTGGGTCGGCGGCGTCCCCGGTCGGCCACCGCCTCAGGGTTCGTCGGGCAGCCGCGTCGGCCGGGCCACCGGCCCGCCCGCGAGGTGGCTCCGGACGACGGCCGCGCACAGCGCCACATCGCGGAGGCCGTCGACCCCCGGCGTGCGAGGCTCCCGGTCTTCGACGATGCTCGCGTGGAACTCGAGGAGCTCGCGCTCGAAGGCGCTTTCGAAGGAGACCGTCTCCGACGTCTCCCAGGACCGGGTGCCACCCACCTCGCCTTCCTCGATGACGAGGGAGGTCGGCGCGTTCCGCAGGTAGGGCGAGGGGAACCGGAGGTGCAGCCGGCGCTCGGGAGCGAGGATCGAGATCTCCTGGCGGTAGCGGGCGATCCCCGGGAGATCGACCCAGGAGAAGACGCACTGGACCCGGCCGAACGACATCACCGCGGTCACGCCCTCCGGGCGCACGCTCGCGAACTCCACCGCCGAGGGCTCGCCCAAGAGGGCCCGCGCCAGGTTGAACTCGTGCACCATGCTGTCCAGGAGGTAGGCCCGGTACGCCCCGAGCAGGGACGGATCGTCCGCGCCGATCGCGGCGGCCAGTCGGCGGTCCTCCTCCTCGCGCATCCGCGCGAGGAGGCCGTCGACGGCGGGCTCCGGGCCCGGGCGCTCGAGGACCCAGTGGTGAGCGACGTAGGGCCGCCACGGGGACTCAAGCGTGGTCACGACGGCGTGCCGGACCCCGGCGGTGGCTCGGACCTCCTCCTCCAGGCGCTCGTACGCGGGGTCGTGGCGCTTCATGTACCCGACCATGAGGCGGACGCCCCGGGACGAGGCCGCCCGCACCATCCGGTGACCCTCGTCGACCGAGAGGGACAGCGGTTTCTCCACGAAGACGTGGCATCCGGCCTCGGCCGCGGCGACCGCGACCGGGGCGTGGTCCCCCGACGTGAGGATGAGGACCGCATCCAGAGGCTCGTCGAGGAGGTCCTCCCATCGGGTGGAGCGGCGTCCCACGCCGAAGGCGTTTCCCACGAGTTCCACGAGCCTAGGTGACAGGTCGCAGACGGCCTCGATCCGGAACCGGTCTGCGAGGCGCTGGAGGTTCGGCAGGTGCATGACCTGGGCGATGAGGCCGCAGCCCACCACCCCCACGCGGAGGCTGATGGAACGTTCCATCGACTCGGCGGGCATGCTACGACGCGGCCGGGGTTCGGTCAAGCAGAAACGGCCCTTGACCGAGCGCCGCGACGGTGTAATCGTTTTCGTGATGCGGGCGTCGGGTCGGGCCGCCCACCTAAGGGCCGGCACGTGGCGGGAGGTGACCCCCGAGGCGGCGGGTTGGCGTTACCTGTCCTTCCGGCTCCTCGCGCTCGGCCCCGGGGAGCGGGCGATGGTCGGCGGCGGCGCCGACGAGCTGGGGATCGTGCTCCTCGCGGGTTCCGTCCGCGTGGGCGGTCCGGGCGAGACGTGGCGCATGACCCGGACCTCGGTCTTCGAGGAGCCGCCCTGGGCCGTCTACCTGCCCGCGGGGGCGGCCGCGACGGTGGAGGCGGAGGCCCCGGCCGAGCTGGCCGTGGTGGGCGCTCGGGCGGACCGGCGGGGTGAGGCGCGGCTCATCGCGCCCGCCGACGTCGAGGTCGAGGTGCGTGGGGCGGGGAGCGCGACGCGGCAGATCAACCACGTCATCCCCCCCGCGTTCCCCGCCCACCGCCTGCTCGTGGTCGAGGTCCTGACGCCGGCCGGGAACTGGTCGAGCTACCCGCCGCACAAGCACGACCGGGACCGGCCCCCGGCGGAGGTCGCCCTCGAGGAGTTCTACTACTTCCGGGTCCGGCCGCCGCACGGCTTCGCGTTCCAGCGCGTGTACAGCCCCGAGCGGGAGGTCGACCTCACGGTGGCCGTGGGCGATGGGGATGTCGTGCTGGTCCCCTACGGGTACCACGTGTCCGCCGCCCCCCACGGGTTCGATCTCTACTACCTGAACGGCCTGGCCGGGGACACCAGGTCGATGGCGGCCAGCGACGATCCCTCGCTCGCTTACATCCGGGCCACCTGGTCGGGGATGCCCAAGGACCCGCGGGTGCCGATGGCCGCCGGGCCTCGAGGGGGGACCGACGCGTGAGCCGGACGGTCCTCGTCGCGAACGCGCCGTGCAGCTACGGGGCCTTCGAGGTCACGGTGGGCACGCACCCGGGGCTCCCCACCCCCACCGAGGTCCTCGACCACATCGCGGCCTCGGGGTACGACGGGACGGACCTCGGACCGCTCGGGTGGCTGGGGGACGGGCCCGAGCTCGCCGGGCGCCTCGCCGCCCGCGGGCTCGGCCTGGCGGGCGGGTACCTGGCGTTGCCGTTCTCCGAGCCCGGGAGGCTGGAGGGCGCGCTGTCCGAGCTCGACCGCCTGCTCGACGTCTTCGACGAGGTGCGCCGGGCG
Source organism: Actinomycetota bacterium (assembly GCA_035573935.1). Lineage (GTDB taxonomy): Bacteria > Actinomycetota > UBA4738 > UBA4738 > HRBIN12 > DATLZM01. The sequence continues at coordinate 9,646 of DATLZP010000414.1, read as the reverse complement.
CTCCCCGATCGCCGAGCCCCGAGGCCGACGTTGGCCGACGCCGGCTCGCCGGCACGGGCGGCGAACCCGGGGCGGGCCGCGGGGGATCGCTCGCTGGGCCTCGACGAGGCCGGGTGGCGGCGGTTGGCGGACGGCGTGTCGCGCGCCGTCGCGCGCTGCCGGGAGCGCGGCTACGAGCCCACGTTCCACCACCACGCCGCGACCTACGTGGAGGCGCCGTGGGAGGTCGAGCGCTTGCTCGAGCTCACGGACGTGGGTCTGTGCCTCGACACCGGCCACCTCCTCCTGGGCGGGGGGGATCCGGCGGCGGCGCTGCAGGCGTGGGCGGGCAGGATCAACCACCTCCACCTCAAGGACTGCAGCCTGGAGGTCGTGCGCTCCATCGTCGCCGACCGGGCGCCCGTGGAGGAGGTCTGGCGACGGCACGCGTTCCGCCGGCTGGGCACGGGGGACCTGGACGTCGACCGCTTCCTCGAGCTGGTCCGGTCCATCGGCTTCATCGGCTGGATGGTGGTCGAGCAGGACGGGATCCCCAACGGATCGTGGCCCGTCGCGCGGGCCTTCGCCGAGCAGGCGGAGAACAGGGCGTTCCTCAGGGCACGGGGGTTCTAGTCGACGGGAGGGGGCATGCGGTTGACGGGTGGCGAGGTGGTGGCGCACGCGCTCGCGCGCCACGGGGTGCCGTACGTGGTGGGCATCCCGGGACACGGGAACTGGGCCGTGCTCGATGCGCTCCGGCGCGTGCAGCCCCCCATCCGATTCCTCCAGGCCATGCACGAGCAGAGCGCCGTCCACGTGGCCGACGGGTACTACCGGGCGACCGGCCGTCCGCTCATGGCCACGACCTCGATCGGGCCGGGGGCGACGAACACGGTGATCGGGATGGCGACCGCGTACGTCGACTCGAGCGCCGTCCTGCTCATCACCGGCGCGCCGCACACGTACATGCGCGGGCACTCCGTCCTCCAGGAGCTCGATCGGTTCCACCCGGCGGACTTCCCGCGGGTGATGGAGGGGGTCACCAAGCGCCACTTCGAGGTGGTCCGCGTCGAGGAGCTCCCGTTCGTGCTGCACCGAGCCTTCGCGGCGATGCTCACCGGCCGGCCCGGGCCGGTGCACGTGGACCTGCCGATGGACGTACAGGCCGACGCCGCGGAGGTCGAGATCCCCGACCCGGCCCGCCGGCTCGCGGTCGGGCGAACCCGGCCGGACCCCGCCGAGGTCCAGCGAGCGGTCCGCCTCCTTGCCCGCGCCGCTCGACCCGTGGTCCTCGCGGGCGGGGGGGTGATCTCCGCCGACGCGAGCGCGCCGCTGGTCGCGCTCGCGGAGCGCCTCGGGGCGGCGGTGGTCACCACCTGGAACGGGAAGGGCGCGATCCCCGAGGACCACCCCCTGAACGCGTGGGGGGTCGGGGACACCGCGAGCACGTGCGGGAACGAGCTCGCCCGGTCGGCGGACGTCCTGCTCGCCGTGGGCTGCCGGTTCGTGGATTGGTCGAGCTCCTCCTTCCGTCGGGGCGTCACGTTCTCGATCCCGCCGACGACGCTGATCCAGGTGGACATCGACCCGCTGGAGATCGGCAAGAACTACCCGGCCGAGGTGGGGCTCGTCGCCGACGCCCGGGCCGCCCTCGAGGATCTGCTCGCGGCGATCGAGGACCTGGTCCCGGTGCGGGACTACCGGGAGCGTCCCTTCTTCCAGGACATCCAGGACGCGAAGCGTCGCTGGGAGGAGCTCGTCGCGCCCCTCGTCCGCAGCGACGCCTCGCCGATGTCGATGCAGCGGGTCGTGCACGAGCTGCGGGCCGTCCTGGACCGCTCGGCGATCGTCACCACCGGGGCCGGCCTGCCCCAGGCGGTGGTCCGGCAGCACTTCCCGGTCTACGAGCCGCGCACCCACATCACGTCGGGTGGGTTCTCCTCGATGGGCTTCACGGTGCCCGCGGCGATCGGGGCGAAGCTCGCCCACCCGGACCGGCAGGTCGTGGGGATCGCCGGGGACGGGGACTTCCTGCAGACCATGCAGGAGATGGCGATGGCGGCGATCGAGGACGTCGCCGTCGTCTTCCTGGTCATGAACAACCAGGGCTGGATCTCGATCCGCAACGGCCAGCGCGCGTTCGTGAGCGGGGAGTTCGGCGTGTACTTCGACCGTCGGGGGGAGCCGTACTCCGCGAACTTCGCCGAGGTCGCCCGCCGATTCGGTCTCCACGGGGAGCGGGTGGAACGTCCCGACGAGGTCGGGCCGGCCGTCCGCCGCGCCCTCGCCTCCGGGGGCCCCGCGGTGGTGGAGGCGATGATCGCGCGGGAGGGGCCGGAGTCGGGCCTCGTGAAGACGGGGTGGTGGGACGCGCCCGTCCCCGCCTACCTCGATGAGCAGCGGGCCCGGTACGAGCAGGCCAGGGCCGAGGAGCAGCACCTGTGGGGGTGAGGACGGCGCTCGTCGGGCTCGGTCGGATGGGGCTCCTCCACCTCCGGGCCCTCCGACGCACGGATGCGCTCCGGCTCACGGCGGTCGTGGATCCCTCGCCGGCGGCCCGGGCGGGGGCCGCGGCGGAGGGCGTCCCGGCCTTCGCATCGGTCGAGGAACTGCTCGGCTCCATCCGGGTGGACGCGGCGGTCGTCGCCGCCCCCACCCCGACCCACCTCGAGCTGGTCCGCCTCCTCGCGGCGGCGGGCGTCTCGGTGCTCTGCGAGAAGCCCTGCGGTCTCACCGAGGAGGAGGCGAGGCAGGCCGGGGAGGCGGCGGCCGCTGCCGGGGTCGTGCTGCAGGTCGGGTACTGGCGGCGGTTCGTCCCCTCCCTCGCCCGCCTCCGGGACCGGATCGCCTCGGGAGCGCTCGGGGCCGTGATGCAGGTGGGCTGTTTCCAGTGGGACGAGCGGCCCCCCTCGGTCGACTTCCGGCGCTCGAGCGGGGGGATCCTCGTGGACATGGGGGTCCACGAATTCGACATGCTCCGCTGGCTCACGGGCCAGGAGATCGTGGCCTCGGCCGGCTTCGCGGGTCGGAGCTTCGCCGCGCGGACGGTACCCGGCGATCCGGAGAGCGTCGGCGTGGCCGTCGCGCTCTCCGGGGGGACGGTGGCCCTCGTGTCGCTGGGGCGGCGGTTCCCGGCGGGCGACGCCGCCCGGGTCGAGGTCATGGGGACCGTCGCCGCCGAGGACGTGCGGTTCCTGTGGCCCCCGGCGGGCGAGGCGACGCTCGTGGACGCCCTCGTCGCCCAGGCGGAGGCGTTCGCGGCGGCGGTGCGGGGAGGAGCGGTGGCGGGGGCGACCGCGGACGATGCGGGGGCCGCCCTGGCGGCGGCGGCACTCGCCGCGGGGAGCGTGCGCGATGTCGACTGAGCCCCTGGAGGCCGTCGTGGTGGGGAGGGTGGGCGCCGACCTCTACCCGGCCCCCGACCAGCTGCGCCGGCCCCTCTCCAAGATCGAGCGGTACGAGCGGTACGTGGGCGGCTTCGCAGGGAACGTCGCGACGGGGCTCGCTCGGCTCCGGGTCCGCGTGGGGATCGTGAGCCGCGTCGGAGACGACGGGCACGGGGCCTTCATCCGGGCGTTCCTGGAGGCCGAGCGCGTCGACGTCCGTTGGCTGGGTGTGGATCCGGAGCTCCGGACCGCGCTCGCCTTCTGCGAGATCTGGCCGCCCGACCGGTTCCCCATCACGTTCTACCGGACCCCCACCTGCCCGGACTGGAGGATCGCCCGCGAGGAGCTCGACGCGGCGGAGATCGCCCGCGCTCCGCTCCTGATCACCGCCGCCACCGGGCTCGCCCGGTCGCCGAGCCGCGAGACGACGCTTGAGCTCCTCGAGGCCCACGGGGGCTGGACCGTCTTCGATCTCGATCACCGTCCGGCGCTGTGGGAGCACCCCGCCTCCTATCCCCTCTACGCGAGGGTGGCCTGTCGGTCCGCGCGGGTCGTCATCGGCAACCGGGAGGAGCTCTCGGCGGCGACGGGCGTCGAGGATGAGCGGGGCGCCGCGCAGCGGATCCTCGACCTCGGCCCCTCGCTGGTGGTGGCGAAGCGTGGATCCGACGGCTGCGCCCTCCACGATGCCCACGGGGTCCGAGCGATCCCGGGCTTCCCGGCGGAGGTCGTCAACGGGCTCGGCGCCGGGGATGCGTTCGCCGCGGCCTTCTGCTACGGGCTGCTGCGCGGGTTGGACGCGGCGGAGGCCGCGCGGCTCGGGAACGCCGCCGGCGCGTTGGTGGCGGCGGAGATCCCCTGCTCGGCGGCGATGCCCGACCTCGACCGGATCGTGCGTGTCACGGGGGGCGGACCGTGAGGCCGGGGGGACCGCCCCGGTCGACGCGGGCCGCGACCATCAAGGACGTGGCCCGGTTGGCGGCGGTGTCGCCCGCCACGGTCACCCGCGTGCTCCAGGGACGCGAGTCGGTCCGACCGGAGACGCGCCGTCGCGTGGAGGAAGCGATCGAGGCGCTGGGCTACCGCCCCGACCACATCGCGCGGGCGCTCGTGACCCGGAGCTCCGCCACGGTGGGCCTGCTGCTCCCCTCCTCTGGGGACAGCTTCTGGGGCGAGGTCGCGGCGGGGATCGAGGAGCGCGCGAGCGAGCGGGGGTTCTCGGTCCTGTTCGCCAACGCGCACGGGAACGCCGACCGGGAGCTCGCGATGATCGAGGTGTTCCTGGCGAAGCGGGTGGACGGGATCATCGTGGCGGGCGCCGCGGGCGACCCCGCCCGGTGGTTCCGGCACCAGGCGCCTGAGCTCCCGGTGGTCCTCGTGAACTGGGACGCCAGGTTCTCGCCGCAGGACGTCGATGCCGCCCAGGTCGGTCCCCCCGATGAGATGGCCGCCTCGATAGCGGCCGAGACGATGCGGGCGGGGGGGTTCAGCCACATCGCGTTCGACGACCTCGGCGCCTCGCGGATGCTCGTGGACCACCTGGTGGGGTTGGGGCACCGGCGGATCGCGTTCCTCGGGGCGATGCCGATCCGGCCCTCGCTCCTCCGGCTCCTCGGGGTCCGCCAGGCGCTCGGCGCGGCGGGCCTTCGACCCGATCCCGTCATCCCCTGCGAGGAGACCCTCGAGGCCGGCCACGCGGCGGCTGCCGCCCTGCTCGAGCGTCCCGAGGCGCCGACGGCGGTCATCGCGTACTCCGACCTGGTCGCGATCGGCGTCATCCGGGGGCTGCACGCAGCCGGGGTCCGCGTCCCCGAGGACGTCTCGGTGGTCGGCTACGACGACATCGAGGTGGCCGCCTTCGTCGAGCCGCCCCTCACGACCGTGCGGCAGCCGAAGGTCGAGATGGGGCGGCGCGCGATGGACCGCGTCCTGGGAACTCGCACGGCGCGGTCGGGCCCCCTGCACGAGGTGCTCCCCGGGGAGCTCATCGTGCGGGCATCCACGGCGCCCCCGCCGGCCGGGAGGGATGGGCGGTGACGGGCTCGCCGGGGACGGGCCGACCTGCCGCCGGATCCCGAGGAGCCTCCCGGGGCAGGGAGAGGGCGCCGCCGCCCGGGTCCCGCGGGTTGGTCCGGGAGGAGGGCTCCCCGATCCGGGAAGGAGGAGAGGCACCGATGAGGCGGATGTTGGCGGTCGTGGCAGCCGTGGGGCTCGCGCTCGCCTCCTGCACGACGGGCGGTGGACAGGAGGAGGCCGCGGGTGGCGGCGGGCCGCGGTACGAGTTCTACGTCGTGGAACACGGCTCCTCTGGAGACCCGTACTGGGAGATCGTGAAGAAGGGTGCGGAAGACGCGGCGAGGCTGTACAAGGTCAAGCTCACGTGGCTGAATCCCGAGCAGTTCTCGATCCAGAAGCTCGTGGACCTCATGAACAGCGCGGTGGCGGCGAACCCCGACGGGATCCTCGCCACGATCACCGACCCGGAGGCGGTGGCGCCGCCGCTCACGCAGGCGATCGATCAGGGGATCCCGGTCATCGCGATCGACACCGCGGACCCGCGGCCCTTCCCCGACCGGATCCCGTACCTCTTCTACATCGGGAGCGATGAGTACCAGGCGGGGCGTCGGGCGGCGGAGCGGTTCCTCCAGGAGGGCCCGGTGCCGCGCGCGGTGTGCGCGATCCACGAGCAGGGGAACATCGCGCTCGAGCTCAGGTGCAAGGGGTTCCGGGACGTGATCGAGGACAACGGCGGCGTGGTCGACAACCTCGACATCGGCCAGGACCCGAGCGACATCCAGCAGCAGGAGCAGGCCTACCTCCAGGCACACCCGGACACGAAGGCCATCCTCACCCTCGGCCCCATCGGGGCCATCCCGACCATCCAGCTCCTGGAGCAGCAGGGCCTGGCGGGCCAGCTCTGGCACGGCTCCTTCGACCTCGATCCGACGACGAACCAGTCGATCCTCGACGGGACGACGCTCTTCACGATCGACGCGCAGCCGTACCTGATCGGCTACCAGGGCGTGGTCATGCTGTACCTGTACAACCGGTACGGGTTCACCGTGGGCGGCGACATCCTCACCGGCCCCGCGATCGTGGACGCCAGCAACGTCGAGCAGGTGATGGCGCTGTCCGAGCAGAGGATCCGTTGACGATGGCGGAGCGTCCGCTGGAGGTGGCCGCGCGACCGGGGCGGGGCGGCCGGGGGAGCATCGCCCGGACGTGGGCGGCGCTCCTCCGGCGTCCCGCCTCCGGGGCGGCGGTCGGGACCGTGCTCATGTTCGTGCTGTTCGCCTTCCTCGCCCGGCCGCACTTCCTCACGCTCCCGTCCATGGCGTCGACCCTGACGATCGCGGCCGAGCTGGGGATCGTCGCGATGGGGATGACCCTCCTGATGATCGGGGGAGAGTTCGATCTCTCGGTGGGATCGGTGCTCGGGGTGAGCTCCGTGACGGTGCCCTGGCTCATGGAGCGGGGGTGGCCCGCCGCCGCGGCGATCCCGGTCGCGTTCCTGGTCGCCCTGGGGATCGGGCTCGTGAACGGCGTCATCGTCAACCGGACCCAGATCCCCTCGTTCATCGTGACGCTCGGTGGCCTCTTCTGGTGGCGCGGCGTGCTCTTCGCCGTGACCCGCGGCTTCCCGATCCGGGTGGATCAGGGCGACCCCGGGTTCGCGCCCTTCTCCACGCGTCTCGCCTTCGGGTTCAACGTCTCGCTGTTCTGGTTCATCGCGGTGGGCTTCGCGCTCTCGTTCCTCCTGGTCCGAACCCGGTTCGGGAACTGGGTGTTCGCCACCGGGGGGAACGTACGCACCGCCCAGCAGCTCGGGATCCCGACGAAGCGGGTGAAGCTCGTGCTGTTCGCGCTGACGGCGTCGATGGCCGCCCTGGCGGGGGTGATCCAGGTGGGGCGGTTCTCGGGGGTGGACTCCCTCCGGGGGAGCGGCCTCGAGCTCGAGGCGATCGCGGCGGCGGTGATCGGAGGTACCCGTCTCACGGGCGGCTACGGGAGCGTCGCGGGGACCGCGCTCGGCTGCCTGATGCTCGGGATCATCCAGAACGGGCTCGTGCTCGCAGGTATCGCGAGCTACTGGTACCGCGCGTTCATCGGCCTCCTGATCGTCGCGGTCGTGATCGTGAACCAGCGCGCGGGCCGGCTCTCCCCCCCGAGGTGATGATATGGACGAGGGCGGTGCCGGAGGAGCGGTGGACGGGTTCCTGCTCGAGGCCCGCGGCGTCGCGAAGCGGTTCGGGAGCGTGCAGGCGCTCCGTCACGTCGATTTCCGGGTGGGCCGCGCGGAGGTCGTCGGGCTCCTGGGGGACAACGGCGCCGGGAAGTCGACGCTCATCAAGATCCTCAACGGGGTCCACCAGCCGGACGCCGGCGAGATCCTCTGGGAGGGGCGCCCGATCCACTTCCGTTCCCCGCGGGAGGCCCAGGAGCACGGTATCTCCGTCGTCTACCAGGACCTCGCCGTGGTGGACCTGATGAACATCCACCGGAACATCTTCCTCGGTCGCGAGGATGAGGTCTGCGTCAGGTTCGGCCCGATCCGCGTCCTGCGGCCGGCCCGGGCCAAGGCGCGCGCCGAGCAGGTCCTCAGGGAGATCGGGATCCAGGTCCGCGACACGGACGAGCCCGTGATGAACCTCTCGGGTGGCGAGCGGCAGTCGATCGCCATCGCCCGGGCCGTCCACTTCAGCGCGAAGCTCCTCATCATGGACGAGCCGACCTCGCAGCTCTCGCTCAAGGAGACGGCGAAGGTCCTCCGCGACATCGAGGAGGCCAGGGACCGGGGGGTGTCCGTCGTCTTCATCACGCACAACGTGCGCCACGTCTACCCCATCGCGGACCGGTTCACCGTGCTGTCGCACGGGGAGTCGATCGGTGAGTTCCGCCGCGGGGAGGTCTCGGAGGAGGAGATCGCGGACCTGATCGTGCGAGGGAAGGACGCGTCCGTCCTCCGGCGCGGGGGAGGCGCCTGAACGAGCCGTGGCCGCGCCGGAGCTCCCGTCGACGGCGAAGGCCGCCGTGATCACCGGGCCGGGGACGGTCGAGATCCGCGAGTTCCCGCTCACGCCGCCCGACCCCGGGTGGGCGGTGCTGCGGGTCCTCGCCTCCGGGATCTGCGGGACCGACCTCCGCACGTTCCGGGGTGAGACCCGCCAGTACGTGGGGACCCCGCACGAGCGGACCATCTCGTACCCGGTCATCTGCGGTCACGAGACCGTGGGGACGCTGGTCGCCTCGGGCGGGGAGATGACCGACGCGGCGGGGCGTCGCCTGCGCCCCGGGGACCGGGTCGTGCTCGGAGCCAACGTCCCCTGCGGGCGATGCGCCGCCTGTCGGGCGAGGCTCCCCTACTACGCCTGCGAGCGGCTCGAGGACTACGGGAACAGCCTGGGGGCCGACCGCCCTCCGCATCTCTTGGGTGGCTGGAGCGAGTTCATGTACGTGCTCCCCGGGAGCCGCCTGTTCCGTGTCCCCGACGGGCTGCCCGATCGGATCGCGGCCCTCGCGGAGCCGATGGCCGTGACCCACGGGCTCGAGCGCGTCGAGGGCGGGCTGGCCGGCGCAACGGTCTACGTGCTCGGATGCGGGCCCCTGGGCGCCTGTCACATCGTCAAGGCGCGGGCGATGGGAGCCGCACGCGTGCTCGTGGCCGACCTCCACGCGGCTCGGTTGGAGATCGCGCGGCGGATCGGGGCGACCGACGCGCTCTTGGTGAGCGCGACCTCGGAGGAGGAGCGGCTCGCGACGATCCGGGACGCCACGGACGGGCGCGGGGTCGATGTCGCGGTGGAGGCGTCCGGGTCGCCCGCGGCCTTCCGCGAGGGGCTCCGGGCGCTGCGCTTCGGCGGGACCCTGATCGAGGTGGGCGCGTTCGTGGGATCCCACCTCGCGGAGATCGACCTCGCCGCCGACGTCTGTCTGAAGGACGCGCGGGTCATCGGGGTGGGTGGCGAGGACGATGCCGCCTACGGGCCGACCCTGTCGCTCCTGGCCGCACGCTGGGTGGAGCTCGGGGTCGCCGAGCTCGTGACGCACGTCCTGCCGCTGGGCCGGGTCGGGGAGGCGCTCGAGCTCGCGGCGTCGGGCCGCGCGATGAAGGTCCAGCTCGCCCCGGACGCCGCCTGAACGCCGCCCTGCTACAGGTGGACCACGGGGCAGGTGAGCGTCCTGGTGATGCCCTCCACGGCCTGGATCTTCGCCACGACGAGCTTGCCGAGCTCGTCCACGTTCCTCGCCTCGGCGCGGACGATCACGTCGTAGGGGCCGGT
>DATLZP010000413.1:0-8559 GCA_035573935.1 Actinomycetota bacterium | reverse complement strand
CCGGAGGGGCCGGGCTCATGAGCCCGGTGACCGTCCCGGGGGACGCCGGTCCGGGTGCCTACCTCACGCTGGGGACGGGGACCAGGAGCGCCGCCCCCTCCGCCCGGGTCGTGGCCTACGACCGGGCCGAGCCGGTGGACGGCACCGACGCCGACGCCCTGTGGGCCGAGCGGTACCCGGGCCGGGCCCTGCCCCTCGGCCCCTTCGTCCTCGACGTGGGGCCCTACGTCCGGGCCAACGCCGGCAGGGCCCGGCCCGGCCTGCTGGGCCAGGTGCTCCTGGCCGCCCGCCGCACGGTGGCCGTGTTCGGCAACGCGGACACCGAGGCGGGGATCCACCGCCCGGCGATGCTCGTGGGGATGGACCCCCAGGGCGACGGGATCGGGGGGAGGATCGGCGTGGCCCGCGTCCCCCGCCCGGGGGGGCTGGGGCCCCCGCTGCTCCGCCCCATCGCCCGCCCCGATGAGGACGCGCTGGGCGGGTACCGGACGGACTTCGGCGTGCTGTCGTTCGAGGCGCTGGGGAACCGGATCCCGAACCCCTCGCCCTGGCTCCCGGCCCACGTCACCGTGTTCGACATGGGGGACACGACCCGGATCGATGACGCGGCCGAGGGGGTGGCCGCGGCCCGGGTCCGCCGGGAGCGGCGGGAGGCCCTGGCCCGGATCGGCGGCCAGGTGGCCTACCTCGTGGGGCGGGCGGCCGCGCACGACGTCCTGGTGATCGTCCTCGCCCCCTCCACCTCGCGCGACATGGATGCCCGCAAGGACCTCCTGACCCCGATCGTCATGGCCCGGGGGGACCCGGCCGCCCTGTTCCCGGAGGAGGGCGACCCGCACGCGCTCACCTCGGCCACCACCCGCCGGGTGGGGGTGGTCTCGAACGAGGACCTGGCGCCGACGATCCTCCGGTTCTTCGGGCTCTTCCTCCGCCCCGGGATGCGTGGCGCGCCCATCCGCGTCGTCGAGGATGCCCCCGCGCCGTTCGCGCTCCACGCCCGCCACCTGGCGAACCGGCGGATGTCGATCCCCATCCAGGCCGCCGCCGCCGCGGCCGCCGCCGCCGCGGCGCTCCTCTGTCTGGGGCTGATCGTCCGGGGGGCGGGGGCCCCCGACCGGCTGCGCCGGGCGGGCGCCTGGCTCGCCCTCTGCCTGCCCATGGCGGCCCTGGCCCTGCTGCTCGCCGGGCATCTCCCCACGCTCTCGTACGCCACGGTCGTTCCCACCGTCGTCGCCGTCACCGTCTTCGGCACGCTGGTCCACGCCCCGCTGCGCAGGGTCTCGGTCCCCGCGCCGGCGGTGGCGGTGGCCCTCACCGTGCTCCTGGCGCTCGTCGCCGAGACCGCGCTCGGCTGGTCGGCCGCGCTCACCCCGTTCCTCGGTGGCTCGGAGCTCGACGGCGCCCGCTTCTACGGGATGCCGAACGCGTTCATCGGGCTCCTCGTGGGCTGCGGGCTGTGGGTCGCCTCCCGCCTCCGGCCGTGGTCCGGCGGGCTGGTGCTCCTCGCCCTGGCCCTCCTGGCCGGGCTGCCCGGGGCGGGGGCGAACCTGGGCGCCGGCATCACGCTCTCGTTCGCCGCCGGCCTGTGGGTGGCCGTCCGGGCCCGAGGCACCCTGGGACTCCCGGAAGCGGTGGCCGGGGTGGTCGGGGCGGCGCTGGGCGGCGTCGTGATCGTCGGCGCGCACGCCCTCCTCGCCCCCTCGCCCACGCACGTCACGCGGTTCATCGAGGGCGGCCCGGGTCTCGGAGGGATCCCGGGGACGCTCGCCGATCGGCTGGCGATCGGGCTGCGGATGGTGGCCCGGCACCCCCTGGCGGCGATCCCCCCGATCGGGGCCCTCGCGCTCGTGCCCGTCCTCCGCCGACCGCCCGCCCCCATCCGTCCCGCCCTGGGGCGCCACCCGGCCTGGTGGGATGCGCTCCTCGTCGGCGCCGCGGCGGGCGTCGTGGCCTACCTCGTGAACGACACGGGCCCGACCGCGGCCGGGCTCTGCTTCGGGACGGCCCTGGCCGGGCTGTGCTGGGTCGTCCTGGCCGAGGAGCCGCCCCCGCCATCCCCGACCCCCGGGCCGGCCGCCGGGCGGACGACGACCGCCCCCGGCGGGAAGATGGGGGAGGGGGCGGATCGGGAGGAGGCGGCGTGGCGGGTCCGGACGGGGACGTGAGCGACACCCCCCCGCGGCCCGATCGGGCCCCCGGGCCCGCATCCACGGATGGCGGCCGGGCCGCCGCTCCGACCTGGCGGTGGTGGGAGGGCCTCCTCGCCTACCTCGTCGCCCTGCTGGCCGGCGGCGCGGCCTCGTTCCCCGTCCTCCGGGCGGTGGCCCCGCCGGGGGACGCCCAGATCCTGGCGTCGATCGTGGCCGACCTGGCCGTGCTGGCCCTCCTCCTGCTCTGGCTCCGCCGCTTCCACCCGTCCTGGGGCCGGGCGATGGGGATCCCGGGGCGGCCGGGGCGGGAGGCGGTGGCCGGAGCCCTGGCCGGCTTCGTGCTCTACGCGGTCGTGGCCCTCGCCGTCGCCCCGCTCCTGGCCCTGGCCCTGCGGGCGGCGACCGGCGAGGTGCCGGAGCTGCCGCGGCAGCTCCCCGCCCGGCTCACCCCCCTGGGCGTGGGGGGGGCCGTGGCGTTCGGGCTCCTCGTGGCCCCGGTCCAGGAGGAGCTCGTCTTCCGGGGTCTGCTGTTCCGGGCGCTCCGGGATCGGTACGGGTTCTCGCCGGCGGCCTGGGCCTCCGGCGTCGCCTTCGGCCTCGTCCACTACGTGCCCGCCGCCTCCCCCGCCGACCCCGCCCTCCTGATGGGGGCGATGGTGGCTACCGGATACGGCCTGGCGCTGATCTACGAGCGCCGGGGGAACCTCCTGGCGTCGATCGCCGCGCATGCCGCCTTCAACCTGGTGGGGCTGGCGTTCCTCCTCACGGTGCGCCTCCGGTGAGGGGCTGACGCCCGCCCTTGGACGTGGTTCACTCCCCGCCCGAGGAGGGCGTGGGGTGCGGTTCCCGAGCGAGGAGTGGTTCGCGGCCTTCGCCGACCGGATCAACGGCTCGCCCGAGTACCGGGAGGCGGCCGCGAGCTGGGAGGGCGACGTCGCGTTCGTGATCGAGGCCCAACCGGACCGGGGCGTCCCCGAGGACGTGTGGGCCTGGTTCGACCTCTGGCACGGCGGGTGCCGCGGCTGGCGCGTGGTCTCCCCGGAGGAAGGGGGGCGCGCCCGCTACGTGATCCGGGCCCCGTACGCCCGGTGGAAGGACATCCTGCGGGGCGAGCTCGACCCGATCAAGGCGATGATGCAGGGCAAGCTGAAGCTGAGGGGGGACCTACCGACGATCATCCGGTACGTGCGGGCGGCCAACGAGCTCGTGCGCCTGACGAAGAGCGTCCCCACCGAGTTCCCCGACGAGGGACGCTGAGCCACCGGCCGTGCGGGCGGTCGTCTTCGAGGGGGTGGGACGGGTCGCGGTGCGCGACGTCCCCGAGCCCCGGATCCTGGCGCCGGGCGACGCCCTGGTCCGGGTGATCCGGGCCTCGATCTGCGGGAGCGACCTCCACTTCCTCCGGGGACGCGCGCCGTTCGACCCGGGGACGGTGCTGGGCCACGAGGCGGTGGGGGTGGTGGAGGCCGTCGGGGAAGGGGTCCGCGACGTGCGTCCGGGGACGCGGGTCGCGGTGGCCTTCGACAACGCCTGCGGGGCGTGCTGGTTCTGCCGGCGGGGCGAGACCCAGCTCTGCGAGGACCTCCTGATGCTGGGGGGAGGGCCGTTCACCGGGAACCTCCCCGGGGCGCAGGCCGAGCTGGTCCGGGTGCCCCGGGCGGACGCGAACCTCCTGCCGCTCCCCGACGAGCTGGACGACGAGCGGGCCGTGTTCCTGGGCGACGCGCTGCCCACCGGGATCCACGCCGCGGCCCTGGGCGGCGTGGGCCCGGGCACCGCGGTGGCCGTGGTGGGCGGGGGCCCGGTGGGGCTGTTCTCGGCGCTGGCCGCCCGGGCCCGGGGGGCCGATCCCGTCCTGGTCCTGGAGCTGGAGCCGGCCCGGCTCGCCCTGGCCCGCCGCCTGGGGCTCCGGGCCGTGGACGTGCGAGCCGCCCACCCCCAGGCCGCGGTGGAGGATGCGACCGGGGGCCGGGGGGCCGACGTGGTGGTCGACGCGGTGGGCCGTCCCGAGGCCTTCGAGACGGCGACCGACGTGGTCCGGCGGGGCGGCGCCGTGGTGATCGTGGGGCTCTACGCGGGCGAGACCGTGGAGACCCAGCTCGGCGTGGCCTGGGCCCGGGCCCTCACGTTCCGCTTCTCCGGCCTCTGCCCGGTCCATGCGTGCTGGGAGGAGGCGCTGGCGCTGGTCCGCGAGGGGCGGATCGACCCCCTCCCCCTCGTCTCCCACCGCCTGCCGCTCGCGGAGGCCGACCTCGGCTACGCGCTGTTCGACCGGGGGGAGGCCACGAAGGTCGTGCTCGTCCCCTGAGCGGCGGCCCCGGGCCGCCCCCCCGGTAGGCTTGCCCCGCATGGACGTCGCGGCGGTCGTGGAGGGGGTCCTGGCCGGGGAACCCCGGGCCGTGGCCCGGGCCATCTCGCTGGTCGAGGACGGGGCGGAGGACCTGGAGGAGCTCTCGGCCGCCCTCTACCCGCGGACCGGCCGGGCCTGGACCGTGGGCATCACGGGCGCCCCGGGCGTGGGCAAGTCGAGCCTGGCCCGAGAGCTCGTGCGGGCCGCCCGGAACAGGGATCTCTCGGTCGCCGTGCTGGCCATCGACCCCACGTCGCCGTTCACGGGGGGCGCCCTCCTGGGCGACCGGGTCCGCATGCAGGAGCACGCTACCGACCCCGCGGTCTTCATCCGCTCCATGGCCACCCGGGGCCACCTGGGGGGGATGGCGCTCGCCGCCCCGGAGGCCCTGCGGATCCTGGACGCCTCGGGGAAGGACCTGGTGGTCGTGGAGACCGTGGGCGTGGGGCAGGCCGAGGTCGACGTCGCGGCGGCAACGGACACGACGCTCGTCGTGGTGGCCCCCGGGTGGGGGGATGCGGTCCAGGCGGCGAAGGCCGGGATCCTCGAGGTGGCCGACGTGTTCGTGGTGAACAAGGCGGACCGGGAGGGGGCCCGGGAGGCGGCCCGGGACCTCCGGAACATGCTCCACCTGGGCCCGGCGCTCCCCTGGACCCCGCCGGTCGTGCTCGCCGCGGCGGCGGCCGGGGAGGGGATCGAGGAGCTCTGGGAGGCGATCGCCGCCCACCGGCGGGCCCAGGAGGAGAGCGGGCGGGCGGCGGAGCGCCGCCGGGCCCGCCTGGCCGCGGAGCTCGAGACGCTCGCCGCCGAGCGCCTCCGCCTGCGGGCCCGGGAGGCCGTCCGGGCCTCCGCCGACCTGCTGGAGGCCCTGGAGGCCCGGACGATCGATCCCTACCGGGCGACGGCTATGCTGGTGGAACGGCTCCGCGACGCGTAGCGGGGCCCGGGAGGCGCGGCGCCGGGCGGGCGGGAACGGAGGGAAGGGCATGCCGGACGACGCACGCGCCCGCTGGGAGGAGGAGTACCGCCGCGCGGGGGAGCGCGACGCGGACTTCGAGACGCTCTCCGGCGAGCCGCTGAAGCCCCTGTACACCCCGGAGGACGTGGCGCGGCTGGACCACGACCGCGACCTGGGGTACCCGGGCACCTACCCGTTCGTCCGCGGCGTCTACCCCACGATGTACCGGGGGCGCCTGTGGACGATGCGTCAGTTCGCCGGGTACGGGACGGCCGCCGAGACCAACGCCCGCTACAAGTACCTCCTGGAGCAGGGCCAGGGCGGCCTGTCGGTGGCCTTCGACATGCCGACGCTGATGGGACGGGACTCCGACGATCCCCGCTCGGAGGGGGAGGTCGGCCGGTGCGGCGTGGCCACGGACTCGCTCGCCGACTTCGAGGTCCTGTTCGACGGGATCGACCTCGGTGGCATCACGACCTCGATGACCGTGAGCGGGCCGGCCGTCGTGCTGTTCGCCTTCTTCCTGGCCGCGGCGGAGCGGCAGGGGGTGCCCTGGGAGCGCCTGGACGGCACGCTCCAGACGGACATCCTGAAGGAGTACATCGCCCAGAAGGAGTGGATCTTCCCGCCCCGGCCCCACCTCCGGCTGATCGGAGACCTCCTCGCGTTCTGCGCCGAGCGCTGCCCGAAGTTCCACCCCATCAGCGTCTCCGGTTACCACATCCGGGAGGCGGGGTCGACCGCCGCGCAGGAGCTCGCGTTCACGCTGGCCGACGGCTTCGCCTACGTGGAGCTGGCCCGGGCGCGGGGGCTCGACGTGGAGCGGGTGGCCCGGCAGCTGTCGTTCTTCTTCAACGCCCACATCGACTTCTTCGAGGAGATCGCGAAGTTCCGCGCCGCCCGGCGGATCTGGGCCCGGTGGCTCCGCACCCGGTACGGCGTCCGGGACGAGGCGGCCCTACGGCTGCGGTTCCACACGCAGACCGCCGGCGTCTCGCTCACGGCGCAGCAGCCGCATAACAACATCGTCCGGACGGCGATCGAGGCGTTGGCGGCGGTCCTGGGCGGCACCCAGTCGCTCCACACGAACGCGCTCGACGAGGTGCTCGCGCTCCCCACCGAGGAGGCGGCCCGGATCGCGCTCCGGACCCAACAGATCATCGCCCACGAGACCGGGGTGGCGAACGTGATCGACCCGCTGGGCGGCTCGTACTTCGTGGAGGCCCTGACCGACCGGATGGAGGAGCTCGCGGAGGGCCTCTTCGCCGAGATCGAGCGGATGGGGGACGGGTCGATGCTGGACGGCGTCCTGGCGGGGATCGAGCGGGGCTGGTTCCAGTCCGAGATCGCCGAGGCCGCCTACCGGGAGCAGCTCCTCCACGAGAAGGGGCGGCGGCTCAAGGTCGGCGTGAACGCGTTCACCGAGACCGGCGAAGCCCCCCTGGAGATCCTCCAGATCGGGCCCGAGACCGAGCGGGCCCAGGTCCGGGCGGTCCGGGAGCTCCGGGCCCGGCGGGACGGGCCGCGGGCCGGGGCGGCCCTGGAGCGCCTCCGGGAGCTCGCCGCGACCGACGCGAACCTGATCGAGCCCCTCGTGGACTGCGCCCGCGTCTACTGCACCGAGGGCGAGATCGTGGGGGTCCTGCGGGGGGTCTTCGGCGAGTACCGGGAGGACCCCCGCTTCTAGCCGGACCGCCGACGGGGGCCCCGCCCGGTCCGCCGGGGGAGGACCGCCCGGCCCGCCGCCAGCAGCGCGTAGCCCAGCCCCGCCCCGGCGGTGTTGGTGAGCACGTCGTCCACGGCCGCCGTCCTCCCCATCCCCAGCCCGAACTGCAGGAGCTCGACGGCGGCGGAGGCCACGGCGCCGGCCAGGAGGATCCGCCCCCAGCCGTCGAGGGCCGGGGCCCGGAGCGGCAGCAGGAGCCCGAGCGGCACGAAGAGGAGGACGTTGGCCCCGGCCCACCAGGCCTGCTCGGCCGCGGCCCCCGGGTCGCGGAGGACGGGCCCCAGCTCCTGGAACGGACGGAGGTCCACGGACCGCCCGGCCCCCCGGCTGGAGAGCGTCACCAGCACGATGAGCACCGCGGCGGCCACCAGCCCGCCGTCGAGCGCTGCGAGCCCCCAGGCCTCCGCAACCGGACGGCCCCGTCGGAGGTCGAGCAGGGCCAGGACGGCGGTGAGCACGGCGACGGCCCCGAGGTAGGGGAGGACGTCCGACGGCACCTGCCGGAGCACCCGCGTCACACCGGCGCCTTCTCCTCCTCCACGCCCCGCAGCCTAGCGGCGCCGCTCCCCAGGCGTCGCGATGCTGGGCTCTTGCGGATGGTTCTTGTTGCAAGGCGTTGCGACACGCTGCTAGGGTGTGGGCCGTGGCGCGGATCGGACGGACGCCCGGAGCCCCGACCCTGGTCGCGGCGGCGATCTGCCTGCTGGCCCCGGCGTGCACGGCCGGACCCGCCGGGGACGACGCGGGCCGCCTGCTCGCGGTCACCACGGTCTCGCCGATCACGAACATCGTGCAGAACGTGGGCGGCTGCCGGATCCGGGTCACGGGCATCGTGCCGGAGGGCGTGAACAGCCACACGTTCGAACCCGCCCCCTCCGACGCGGCGCTGGTGGCCGAAGCCGACGTCGTCTTCGTGAACGGGCTGAACCTGGAGCTCCCCACCCTGGAGCTGGCCGAGGCCAACGTCCGGGACGGCGTCCCGATCGTGCAGCTCGGGAACCGCACGATCTCGCCCGACGAGTACATCTTCGACTTCAGCTTCCCCGAGGAGGAGGGGGATCCGAACCCGCACCTGTGGACGAACCCCCCGTACGCCGCGGAGTACGCGCGGGTCGTGGCCGAGGAGCTGTCGAAGCTGGACCCGGGGGGGGCCGACCTCTACCGGCGGAACCTGGAGGCGTTCCTGGCCCGGATCGACGAGCTCGATCGCCTGGTCCGAGAGGTCACGACCACGGTCCCCCCGGGGAACCGGAAGCTGCTCACCTACCACGACTCGTTCCCCTACTTCGCCCGGGAGTACGGCTGGGAGATCATCGGTGCCATCCAGCCCTCCGACTTCTCCGAGCCGACCCCGCAGGAGGTGGCCAGGCTGATC
>DATLZP010000412.1:0-8310 GCA_035573935.1 Actinomycetota bacterium | reverse complement strand
GGCAAGCCCTTCTACGCCGGGACCTACTTCCCCCCGGAGGACCGGCACGGGATCCCCGCGTTCCGGAAGATCCTCATCGCCGTCTCCGACGCGTGGCGGGAGCGCCGGGAGGAGGTGTTGGCCCAGGGCGACCGGGTGGTCCGGGTGATCGCGCAGGGGGTCGAGGCCGTGCGCGGGGACGGCGCCCCGACGGAGGAGGTGCTCGGGGAGGCCTTCGGGCTCCTCCGACGGGCCTTCGACCACCGGTGGGGGGGGTTCGGCGGCGGGCCGAAGTTCCCCCAGCCGATGACGCTCGAGTTCGTCCTCCGCTGCCACCTGCGGGGGATGCCGGACGCGGGGAACATCCTCACGGCCACGCTCGACCGGATGGCGAACGGCGGGATCCACGACCAGGTGGGCGGGGGGTTCCACCGGTACGCGGTGGACGCCGCCTGGCACGTGCCGCACTTCGAGAAGATGCTCTACGACAACGCGCTGCTCGCCCGGCTCTACGCCCGCGCCTGGCAGGTGACCGGGGAGGAGCGCTACCGGCGCGTGGCCCGCGACACGCTCGACTTCCTCCTCCGGGAGCTCCGCGACCCCGCCGGCGGCTTCCGCAGCTCGCTCGACGCGGACTCCGAGGGGGAGGAGGGGCGGTACTACGTCTGGTCGTTCGACGAGCTCGTGGCGACGGCCGGCGAGGACCGGGGGGTCGGCGAGGCGGTGGCCACCGCGCTGGGCGCCCTGCCCGAGGGGAACTGGGAGGGGACGAACGTCCTCTGGCGACCCCTCCCTCCGGAGGCGGTGGCCGCGGAGCTCGGTCGGGACCCGCTCGAGCTGGAGGTCGCCGTGGAGGAGACGCTCCGCCGCCTGGCCCGGGAGCGCGAACGGCGGGTCCGGCCGGCGAGCGACGACAAGGTGCTGGCCGGCTGGAACGGCCTGGCGGTCTCGGCCCTGGCGGAGGCGGGGCGGGCCTTCGGGGAGCCCCGGTACGTGGAGGCCGCCCGGCGGGCCGCGGCGTTCGTCCTCCGGGAGCTCCGGGCAGCCGACGGACGGCTCCTCCGGGCCTGGCGGGACGGGCGGACGAGCGGCCCGGCGTTCGCCGACGACCACGCCCTCCTGGCCGAGGCCTGCCTGACCCTGTACGAGACGACGTTCGAGCTCCGCTGGTTCGTGGAGGCCCGACGGCTGGCCGACGAGCTGCTCCGGCTGTTCCACGACGCGGAGCGGGGTGGCTTCTTCCAGACCGGCTCGGATCAGGATCCGCTCGTCCTGCGGCCGAAGGAGCTGTACGACAACGCGGTCCCCTCCGGGAACTCCGCCGCCGCCGATGCGTTGCTCCGCCTGGCGCTGCTGACCGGCGAGGCCCGGTACGAGGAGGCGGCCGTCTCCGCCCTGGCCCTTGTCCGGGAGGGGATGGCGCGGGCACCCACCGCCTTCGGCCACGCCCTCTGCGCGCTCGATCTGCACGTGGCGCCGGCCAAGGAAGTGGCGATCGTGGGCGACCCCTCCGCCCCGGACACCCGGGCCCTGGTCGAGGAGGTCACCGTCCGCCGCTTCCTCCCCCACCGGGTGCTCGCCGTGGCCGCCCCCGACGACGAGGAAGCCCGCCGGGCCGTGCCGCTCCTCGAGGGCAGGACCCCCGTGGAGGGGAGGGCCACGGCCTACGTCTGCCGGCGGTTCGTCTGCGAGCTCCCGGTCACCGAGCCCGCGGCCCTGGCCGAGCGCCTGATCGCCTGACGGGGGCCCAGCCTCCCCTTGACCGGCCCGGCCCGCGCCGATATGCTTCGGACCCCGAAGCATCTCCACGGAGAGGAGGGTCCATGAGCGCGGCGCGCATCGAGATCCCCGGGTACACGTACGCCACCGCGGAGGCGGCCCGGTCCCCCGTCTCGGAGGAGGAGCTGGCGACCCTGGAGGCCGCCGCCCTGTTCACCGAGGACGACGCCCGCTACCTCCGGATGGCCGGCGAGGTCCTGGCCGACCAGGTGGAGGACGTGCTCGACGTCTGGTACGGGTTCGTCGCCGCCCACCCGTTCCTCGTGCACTCCTTCTCGGGCCCCGACGGGCAGCCCGACGCCTCCTACCTCGCGGCCGTCCGCCGGCGCTTCGGGAGGTGGATCCTGGACACGTGCGAGCGGCCCCACGACCGGGCCTGGCTCGACTACCAGGAGGAGATCGCACTCCGCCACCACCGCTCGAAGAAGAACCGGACCGACGGGGTCTCCTCCGTCCCCCAGGTCCCCCTCCGCTACGTGGTGGCCCTGATCGCCCCCATCGCGCTCACGATCCGCGACTTCCTGGCCAGGAAGGGGCACGACGAGGCGGACGTGGAGCGGATGCACCAGGCCTGGCTCAAGGCGGTCGTGCTCCAGGTGGCACTGTGGAGCCGGCCCTACGCCGGCCCGGACTGGTGAGCGCCGACCGAGGGCCGGGAGCGGCGCCGGCCTTCGAGGAGGAGAGCGGCCCGCTCCCGGCCCGCCTGGTGACGGGGCTGGCCAAGATCGGCCTGGCCCTGAAGCACGGCGAGCGGCGGGAGGCGGCCGCCCGGGGCCTCTCCCCCACCCAGGCCCAGATCCTCGTCCTCCTCCGCGGTCCGGGGGGTCCCGCGGCGCCGGCCGGGCTCGCTCGGCAGATGGGGGTGGGACTCCCCACGGTGAGCGAGGCGGTGAGCGCGCTGGTGGCCAAGGGCCTCGTCCGGAAGGAGCGCTCGTCGGAGGACGGACGGAGCGTGCGGCTCGCCCTCACCGCGGCCGGTGGGGCCGAGGCCGACCGCCTGGCCGGGTGGCCGGACTTCCTCCTCGCCGGGCTGGAGGCGCTCTCGCCCCAGGAGCAGGAGGTCCTCCTCCGGGCCGTCGTCAAGCTGATCCGCGCCCTCCAGGACCAGGGCCGGATCCCGGTGGCCCGGATGTGCCCCAGCTGCCGCTTCTTCCGCCCCATGGCGCACCCCGACGATCCCGAGCGGCCCCACCACTGCGCGTTCGTCGACGCGCCGTTCGGCGACCGGTCGCTCCGCCTGGACTGCCCGGACCACGTCCCGGCCGCCTCCTGACGTCCGGCAGGCCCCGGGCTATCGTCGAACCATGGGGAAGCTCCCTCCCGGGGACCCTGCGCCCCCCGTCGCGCTCCGGGACCAGACGGGGCAGACGGTCCGCCTGGAGGACCACCGCCGGCCGGCTGAGGGCCCAGGCGGGAGCGCTCCGGCGGAGGGGGGCGTGGGCGGGACCAGGCGGGTGACGCGTTCCGTCAGCGGCTGGGTGGCGCTCGCGGCGCTGATGGCCGCGATCCTCCCGGAGGGGTCCCCGTCCCGGCCCCCGGTGGGCGGGGGGAGCATCTCCGCCTACCGGGGCCTGGGGGCGTGGGTCGACATCCACGACGCCGCCCAGATGGCCGACCCGGCCGGCACGGTCGAGGAGATGGCGGCGTCCGGGGTCCGCACCGTGTACTTCGAGACCTCGAACTTCAGCCGGGAGCGGCCGATCGTGTGGCCGGGGGCGGCGGCCGGGTTCCTCCAGGAGGCCCACGCCCGAGGGATGCGGGTCGTGGCCTGGTACCTGCCGGGCTTCCGGAACCTCCGCCGCGACCTCCGGCGCTCCATGGCCGCGATCGCCTTCCAGACGGCCTCGGGGGAGCGTTTCGACTCCTTCGCCCTCGACATCGAGGCCACCGTGGTACGGGACGCGGGGCAGCGGACGCGGCGCCTGCTCCAGCTCTCCCGCCGGCTCCGCGGCCTCGTGGGACCGTCCTACCCGCTGGGGGCCATCACCCTGAACCCCGTGAGCCTGGAGGCGAACCCGGATCGGTGGCCCGGGTTCCCCTGGGCCGACCTGGCCCGGATCTACGACGTGTTCCTGCCCATGACCTACTTCGGGTATCAGGTCGAGGGCCGGCGCGCCGCGCACGCGTACACCACCCACGCCATCGGGCTGATCAGGGAGCTCACCCACGTCCCGGACCTGCCGATCCACCTGATCGGGGGGATCGCCCAGGACCTCGACGCCGGCGAGGTCCGGGGGTTCGTCCGCGCCGTCCGCGAGCACGGGCTCCTCGGGGCGAGCCTGTACGACCACGCCACCAGCGGCCCCGAGGACTACGCGGGGCTGGCCGGGCTGGGCTGAGCCCATCCTGCCCGGGAGCGGCCCGGCCGCGCGCCCTCCCCCGCGGATCCCGCCCTCCGGCGGACCCTCGTACGACCTTCGGCGTATCGACACCCAGGGCCACGGCGGTGCACCATACGGTGCCCATCTCCGATGGTCCCCCCCGCGAGGCCCCGAGCACGCCCCGGGCGGGGCGGCGTGCGCTGCCTCGCCGTTGCCACGCTGGCCGCTTCCCTGCTCCTCCCGGTCGCGGCCCGGGCCCAGGTCCCCCCGCAACAGGTCTCCAAGGAGGACGTCCAGCAGGCCAAGCGGGAGCTATCGGCGGCCCGGGAGCGGCTCCGACGGAAGAAGGCCAAGGTGGCCGCCCTCCAGGAGCGGATCCAGGGTCTGGCCCAGCGGATCGCGGAGATCCAGGCCGAGTTGGCCCGGACGGAGCGGGGGATGGAGCGGGCCCGCCAGGAGATCGCCGCGCTGGAGGCCCGGCTGGCGGAGATCCAGCGGGAGATCGACCTCCGTTCCCGGCACGCGTTCATGCTCGGGCCGGCCACCGGCCTCCAGCTCGCCCTCTCCGCCGGATCCTACGTCCAGCTCACCCGGACCATCGGACTGCTGGAGGAGATGAACCGGGAGGACGCGCTCCTGGCGGCGGAGCTGGTCGCGGTCCAGGAGCGGATGAACGTGCGCCGGGCGGAGCTCCAGGTCCTCGAGCTGCGGCGGCTGGGGTTCCTCCTGGAGCTCGACAACCGCCGCCGTGAGCTCCGCGAGGCGTTCGCCGAGCAGCGCGTGCTCCTGGGGCAGCTCCGCGAGCGCCGGGACCAGGCCCTCCGCCACCTCTCGCTCATCCGCCCCCTGGCCCTCTGCCCGGTGGACGGGCCGCACGCGATCGCCGACGACTTCGGGGCGCCCCGGGTGGACGTGATCGAGGTCGAGACCAAGCACGGCAAGACCCGGCAGAAGAAGCGTGTCCGTTCGCATCAGGGGAACGACATCTTCGCCCCCGCCGGGACCCCGATCGTGGCCCCCTTCGACGGGGTGGCGGTGAAGGCGGAGAACGAGCTGGGCGGCCTGGCCGTGAAGGTGATCGGGGAGTTCGGCTACGTGTACAACGCCCACCTTTCCCGGTACGGGAAGCTCGGCCCGGTCGAGACCGGCGACGTGATCGGCTACGTGGGGACGACCGGGAACGCCCGGGGGACCTCTCCCCACGACCACTTCGAGTGGCACCCCAACGGGGGTCCGGCCGTCGACCCCCACCCCTTCCTGCTCCTCGTCTGCTAGGCGGAGCGGTTCGGCCGGACCCGTCAGCGTGGGTCGAGGTCGCCGGGGGCGGCCGAGAACCGAGCCACCAGCCGCCCGCCCTCCCCGTCCTCGATCGATCCCCGGACCCGGAGCCTCCGGGTGACCGGGTCCTCCCAGCGGCCCGACAGCTCGACCCGGTAGCGGGTGCCGGAGGGCCCCAGGGCCTCGGAGGCCTCGCTCCGGTCCAGGAAGCGCTCGACGAGCTCCTCGTAGGGCAGCATCAGCAGGAACCGGAGACGCCGGGCGAGCAGCGACCTGGCCTCGTCCTCGTTCATCGCTCCGTTCCCCCCCGGGCACCCTCGGCCCCCGAGGGCCCCTCGCGGCCCGTGGTCCCGAAGCGAACCGGGCGTCCGAGCGCCGGCATGGTCCATCCGGGGGAGGTCAAAGATACGACGTCGGGGGCGTGACTTCTCACCCCGGAGGGGGTATCCCCTCGGGTTGCAGGCGCGTAGGTTCGCTCCCGGAGGGAGGATCGGTGGAGACCGAGACCCAACGACGGCCCAGGATCGTCCTGGCCGACCGGCGCGCGCTGCACCGCAACCTGATCCGGTTCTTCCTGGATCCGGAGCGGTTCGAGCTCGTGGGGGAGGCGGCCAGCGCCGGCGAGCTCCTTCGGCTCGTGGCCATCCACTCCCCGGACGCCGCGATCGTCCAGGGACGGCTGGCGTCGGCCCACGGCCGGGGGCTGCTCCGGGCGCTCCGCCGCAACGCGCCGGACCTCAAGGTCGTCGTCCTCACCGCCACCGGTCCGGATCCCCGCCCCGTCCCCGACGGCGCGGATGCGCTCCTGGAGGAAGCCGTCGGCCTCCCGAACCTGGAGCCGGTGCTGATGCGGCTGTTCGGCGAGCCCGCCCGGAGGCCGGCGGACGACCTCCCCGTCCCCGCGCTGGCCCTCGCCCGCGCGGAGGGGGCGGAGGGAGCCGAGGAGCCGCCTTCGGCCGCCTCGCCCCGGAGGGAGCGGGGGGCCTGGCTGGCACGGATCCAGGGGGCGGTGGCCGCGTCCATCGTCATCACGGCGTTCCTCCTCAGCCGGTCCTTCCTCCCGGGCACGGTGGCCGACCCCGAGGGCTCCACGTACCTCCTGGCGGCGATGGGGACCCTCGACACCCTGACCCAGGACATCGAGGAGGGGGACGTCGATCACGTCGTGGAAGTGGTCGGCATGCTCCTCGTCCAGCGAGCGGCGGCGGTGGCCGCGGGCGCCGACCCGGCTCCGCTCGATCGGATGATCGAACGGGACCTCCTGCCGCTCCTCCCGACGCTCCCGGCCGACCAGGCCGCCGCCGTCGCGGACCTGCTCGCCGTGGCGGTGGGGGACGACGTGGTGCCGCCGGTGGAGCCGTCGCCGGAGCCGGTCCCCTCTCCCGAGCCGGAACCGCCCGAGCCGAAACCATCGCCCGAGCCGTCCCCGGCCCCCTCCCCCGTCCCCTCGCCCGAACCGTCGCCGTCGCCCGAACCGTCGCCGTCGCCCGAACCGTCGCCCTCGCCCTCCCCGGAGCCGTCGCCGTCGCCCTCCATCGAGCCGTCGCCCTCCCCGGAGCCTTCGCCGTCGCCCTCCCCGGAGCCCTCGCCGTCCGTCGAGCCATCGGAGGAGCCCTCGCCGTCGCCCGAGCCCTCGCCGCCCCCGGAGGACGGGGCTCGCCACGGGGACGACCCGGCGGCCGCCTACTGGCTCCCCATCCTGGCCCTGGGGACCCGGCGTCCCGCGGGGCCGGGTCGGCGCTAGGCTCCCCCGGGTTCCCGGACCGTCCCCCGGGGACCGATGAGTCCCGGGGCCCTCAGCCGTCCGGGTTGGGAGGACAGGGGAGGAGGAGCCATGGGAACCGCGCTGGACCCGTACCTGAACTTCCGCTCGAACGCCCGGCAGGCGATGGAGTTCTACCGGGAGGTGTTCGGGGGCACGCTCACGATCGCGACGTTCGCCGAGTACCAGGCGTCGTCCGATCCGAGCGAGGACGACCTGGTGATGCACGCCAGCCTGGAGGCTCCGGGCGGCATCCGGCTGATGGCGTCCGACGTCCCGGCCAGCATGGAGCTGCAGCAGGGCACGAACGTCTCCCTCTCATTGAGCGGGGACTCGGCGGACGAGCTCCGCGGCTACTTCGAGAAGCTGTCCGACGGCGGGTCGATCATCATGCCGCTAGAGAAGGCGCCCTGGGGCGACACGTTCGGGATGTGCGTGGATCGGTTCGGGACGCGGT
The DNA here is from genome assembly GCA_035573935.1 of Actinomycetota bacterium. Classification (GTDB taxonomy): domain Bacteria; phylum Actinomycetota; class UBA4738; order UBA4738; family HRBIN12; genus DATLZM01. The sequence goes on along the minus strand of DATLZP010000412.1, from coordinate 734 downwards.
GGATGGTGAACATCTCCGGCTGATCGGTGCCCGGGGTGGGATTCGAACCCACATGGCCACGAGGGCCCGTCCCTTTTAAGGGGACTCCGTCTCGCCAGTTCCGGCACCCGGGCGGTCCATCATTAGCACACGGCGGCCCAGGAGGCGCCGGGGGCGGCTAGCGCTCCCGGACCGTGACCCGTTCGATGTAGATCGCGACCTTCGGCCGTTGGCCGGAGAGGTCCCCGGTCCGGGCCGCCTCCGGGTCCCGGATGGGGAGCTCCAGGATCCGCTCCGCCACGTCGAGGCCCCGGATCACGCGGCCGAAGACCGTGTAGGCGGGGTTGTCGTCGAGCCGGTGGCCGTCCGGCCCGGCGATGATGAAGAACTGGCTCCCGCCCGTGCCGGGACCGGAGTTGGCCATGGCCACGGTCCCCGGGCCATAGCGCTCGTCGCCCGTGAGCTCGTCCGGGATCGTGTACCCGGGGCCTCCCCTCCCCGTCCCCGTGGGATCGCCGGCCTGGATCACGTCGATCGAGGTGTCGAGGCGGTGGACGAACGTCCCGTCGTAGAAGCCCTCCCGGGCCAGGAACACGAAGCTGTTCACGGTCCGCGGGGCCCGGTCGGCGAGGAGGCGAACGACGATATCGCCGCAGGAGGTCCGGATCGTGGCCACGTACCGTGCCGTCGGGTCGATCGCGTCCGGGGCCGGCGCGGAGAACCGGGGCTTCGATCTCCCCGCCGCCGGGGGCACC
>DATLZP010000411.1:0-5403 GCA_035573935.1 Actinomycetota bacterium | reverse complement strand
CCGATCTCGCGGGCCGCGACGTCCAGGCAGGCGTCCCGCATGTGCCGGGGCGTGACCTCGCTGTCGTTCATCAGGACCTGGATGGCCAGGCCGTCGATGAGGGCGCCGATCCGCAGGGCGAGCTCGTCCGCGTCCCCCGGCGGGAACTCGCCGGTCTCCTGGCCGCCCCGGATGATCTCCGCGATCGCCGCCCGCCAGCGCCGGTCCAGCACCTCGCGCTCCTTCGCCATCTCCGGGTCGCGGAGGGCTCGGACCCAGATCTCCACCCAGAGCGCCCACTCGTCGAGCGGCTCCTCGCCCGGGAGGTAACCGGGCGTGGACAGCTCCACCAGGCGGGCCAGGCGGTCCCAGGCCCGGGGGAGCCGGCGGACCTCCCGCGACATCCGGAGGTAGAAGCGGTCGTTGGCGAACGTCAGGGCCTCGACCAGCAGCCTGTCCTTCGAGTCGAAGTAGTACAGGATGAGCCCGGGCGAGACCCCGCACCGCTCGGCGATGTCGGAGATCCGGGTCTCGGCGAGCCCTCGCTCCGTGATCACCCGGACGGCCGCCTCCAGGATCTCCTGGTGCCGGTCCCGGTTCGGCCGCCTGTTCGCCACGCCCCTCCGACCCTCCACCTGGTTCGAACCGTGCGTTTGAACCGTGCACAGGCCCCGCGGCCGACGATGCGCCGGGCGCCCGCCGATCAGGGCATCTTCACCCCGTCTACCTGCGGTGTCAACCGCGGACCACGGCTCCTCCGGCTTGACCGACCGTTCAATCCGGACCAAGATGGGCCCGTGCCGGGCGGGGCCCGGCCAGGGCGTCGGAGGTGGATGGATGGCGAACACGTACGACGCGATCGTGATCGGCGGCGGCCACAACGGGCTGGTGGCGGCGGCGTACCTGGCCCGGGCGGGGGCCCGCACCGTGGTCGTGGAGGCCCGGGGCAAGACGGGGGGCGCGGCCGATACGTCGAGCCCCTGGCCCGACCACCCGGACTTCAAGGTCACGACCTACTCCTACGTGATGAGCCTGATGTCGCCCACGATCATCCGCGACCTGCACCTGGAACGGCACGGGTACAAGGTCTACCCCATGGGCCCCTACTACCAGGCCTTCCCCGACGGGACCTCGATCCTGCTGTACGCGGACGACGCGAAGAAGAACCACGAGAGCGTGGCCCGGTTCTCGAAGAAGGACGCGGAGACGCTCCCGCTGTGGGACGAGTGGCTGGCCGGGGTGGCGGCCATCCTGGGGCCCCTCCTCCTCCACGTCCCGCCGAAGCTCGGCTCGATGACCCTCGGCGACCTGTTGGAGACGGCCCGGACGGCCTGGAAGGTCCGGAAGCTCGGGGTCCGCGGGGTGGCCGACGTGACGAAGCTCTTCACGATGAGCGTGACCGACCTGCTGAACGAGTGGTTCGAGTCCGACGCGGTGAAGGCCGCCCTCACGATCAACGGCGTGATCGGCACGTGGGCCGGTCCGGAGGAGCCGGGGACGGCCTACGTGATGCTCCACCACTCGATCGGCGACGTCGGCGACGGGCACCTCGGGAGCTGGGGCTTCCCGGAGGGGGGGATGGGGGCCGTCGCCGACGCCTGCCGCCGGGCGGCGGAGGCGTTCGGGGCGGAGATCCGGACGAACGCCCGCGTGGAGCGGATCCTCACCCGGGAGGGCAGGTTCGTGGGCGTGGCCCTGGCCGGCGGCGAGGAGATCCGGGCCCCCCTGGGCGTCACCTGCATCCACCCCAAGATCGCGTTCCTCCGCCTCCTCGATCGGCAGGAGCTCCCGCCCGACTTCGTCCGCGACATCGAGCACTGGCGGACCCGGAGCGGGGTGGTGAAGATCAACTGCGCGATCTCGCAGCTGCCGAGCTTCACGGCGAACCCCGGGTCGAACCTCCAGGACCACCACACGGGGTCGGTCGAGATGTGCCTGTCGCCGGCGTACGCGGAGCGGGCCTTCCAGGACGCCCGGGAGGGCCGGGCCGCGGAGCGGCCCTTCAACGACGGCGTGATCCCCACGGTGTTCGATCGGACGCTGATGCCGGAGGGCGTGCACCTGTTCTCGATGTTCACGCAGTGGGTGCCGCACACCTGGAGCGAGGAACCGCACCGCGAGGAGCTCGAGGCCTACGCGGACCGGATGATCGACTGCTACGACGAGCTCGCCCCGGGCTTCAAGGCCAGCGTGATCGCCCGCCAGGTGATCGGCCCGTACGACATGGAGCAGGAGCTCGGTCTGGTCGGGGGCAACATCTTCCACGGCGAGCTCTCGCCCGACCAGCTCTTCCACATGCGGCCGGCACCCGGGTACGCGGACTACCGGACCCCGATCCGGGGCCTGTACCACGCGAGCTCCGCCACGCACGCGGGGGGCGGCGTGTGCGGGATCCCCGCCCTGAACTGCTTCCGGGTGATCCAGCGGGACCGCCGGACGGAGGCCGTCCGCTCCCGCCTCCCCGGCCGGCGGTGACCCACCCCGGGGGCTCCTCGGCGTGAGCCGGGCGGCGGGACCCGGGCCCGGGACCGGCGGGGACCCGCTCCGGCGGATGCTCGAGGCCCGCTCGGTGGCGGTGATCGGAGCGAGCGCCCGGGAGGGCTCGGTCGGCCGCCAGACCCTCGTGGAGCTCGTGGAGGGCGGGTTCGACGGCGAGATCTTCCCGGTGAACCCGCGCTACGACGAGCTCCTGGGGCTCAGCTGCTACCCGACGATCGCGGCGGTCGGGCGGCCGGTCGACCTGGCGATCCTGGCCCTGCCGAACGAGGCGCTGGAGCCGGTGCTGCGGGAGGCGGCCGGATCCGGCGCGGGGTCGGCGGTGATCTTCGCCAGCTGCTACGAGGAACCGCGGCCGGACGCGCCGCCGCTCGCCGAGCGCCTGGCCGCGATCGCCCGGGCCCACGGGATGGCCGTCTGCGGGGGCAACTGCATGGGGTTCGTGAACCTCGAGCGGAACCTCCGGGCCTGCGGGTTCTACGAGCCGAAGGACCTCCTCCCCGGGCCGATCGCCTTCGTCTCGCACTCGGGCTCCGCCTTCTCGGCGATGCTCCACAACCGCCGGGGCCTCCGGTTCAACCTGGCGGTCTCGGCCGGCCTGGAGCTCGCCACGACCGCCGCCGACTACCTGCGCTACGCGCTGTCGCTCGAGAGCACCCGCGCCGTCGCGCTGTTCCTCGAGACCGTCCGCGACGTGGCCGGGTTCCGCCAGGGCCTGGAGGAGGCGGCCCGGCGCGACGTGCCGGTGGTGGCGCTGAAGGTGGGCCGGGAGGAGCTCAGCAGGCGGCTCGTCCGGTCGCACTCCGGCGCCCTGGCCGGGGAGGACGGGGCGTACGAGGCGCTGTTCGAGGCCCACGGGGTGCTCCGGGCGGGCTCGCTCGACGAGCTCGCGGACACGCTCGCGCTCCTCGTCGCCGGGCGGCGGGCCGGGCCCGGGGGGCTGGCCTCGGCCCACGACTCCGGCGGGGAGCGGGCGCTGCTGATCGACACGGCGGCCGAGGTCGGTGTGCCGCTGGCCCGGATCTCGGAGGAGACCTCGCGGCGGATGGCGGAGCTCCTCGACCCGGGGCTCGACCCGGTGAACCCCCTGGACTTCTGGGGCACGGGCCGCGACGCGCACGAGGTCGTGACGGGGTGTCTCCGCGCCCTCCTGGACGACCCGGCCGTCGGGGCGGTGGCCTTCTGCGTGGACCTCACGACCGAGGATCACCCCGAGACCGGCTACATCCGGATGGCCCGGGAGGTCTTCCCCGGCACGGCCAAGCCGTTCGCGGTCCTGGCCAACCTGACCAGCGGGATCGACCGGGACGACGTCGCCCGGCTCCACGAGGCGGGGATCCCCGTGCTCGAGGGGACCCGGACCGGGCTCCTGGCGTTCCGCCACCTCTTCGAGCTGCGGGAGCACCGGGCGCTCCCGCAGCTCCGGCCGCCGGACGGGCCGGGACCGGAGGTCCGGGAACGGTGGGCGGCGCGGCTGGCGGCCGGCGAGCCGCTCGGCGAGCGGGAGGGCCTGGCCCTCCTGGGCGACTACGGCGTCCCCGTCGTGGAGGCCCTCCCCGCGGCGGGCGCGGAGGAGGCGGTGGAGGCGGCCGGCCGGCTGGGCTTCCCGGTGGCGCTGAAGACCGCGGCGCCCGGCATCGCCCACAAATCCGACGTGGGCGGCGTTCGCCTGGGGCTCCTCGACGCCCGGGCCGTGGCCGAGGCGTACGCCGACCTCTCCGCCCGCCTGGGGCCGGAGGTGACCGTGGCCCGGATGGCGCCCCCGGGGGTGGAGCTGCACCTGGGGATCGTCCACGACCCGCAGTTCGGCCCGCTCGTGATGGTGGCGGCCGGCGGCCTGCTGGTCGAGCTCCTCCGGGACCGCCGGCTGGCGCTGCCCCCGCTCGACCCGGCCCGGGCCCTGCGGCTGGTCGATCGGCTCCGGGTCCGGCCGCTCCTCGACGGCGTGCGGGGGGCGCCGCCAGCGGACGTGGACGCGCTGGCGGACGCGCTCGTGCGAATCTCCGCCCTGGCCGGCGACCTCGGCGACCGGCTGGAGGCGCTCGACGTGAACCCCGTGATCTGCGGACCTGAGGGGTGCGTGGCCGTGGACGCCCTGGTCGTCCCGCGGGTGGGACGGACCGTCGACCCCGTTCGATCGTCGGCCACCTGACCCCGGTCGGAGGTCGGAGGGGCATCGCCCGCTCGTCCGGGCAGGACGGGGGAGCCGCGAATCGCCCCCCGGAGGGATCGTCGGCGGGTCCCCAGGGGAGTACACCTACGCCCGAGGATGCGCGCGATGGCCGGCCCCGTGATCCGCGTGGAGGTGGTCGAGGAGCATCCCCTGTCGCGGTACGGGCTCGTCCGGACGCTCGAGTCCACCGAGGACCTGGTCGTGGTGGGGGAGGCCAGCGACGGGGAGGAGGCGCTCCAGCTCCTGGAGGGAGCCCCCGGGACCCCGGACGTCCTCCTCGTGGACCTCACGCTGCTCGAGGAGGACGGGATCGAGCTCACCCGCCGGGTGGTCCAGGAGCACCCCGAGGTGCACGTGATCGTCCTGGGCCCGGCGGAGGAGGAGACGGCCCCGGTGGCGGAGGCCGTGCTGGCCGGCGCCCACGGCTACCTGGCCAAGCCGGCCACGGAGCACCTGGTGGAGGCCATCCGCCGGGTGGCCCGGGGCGAGGTCGTGATCGACCCCCACCTGGCGCGGGCCTTCCTGGACCGGATGGCGGAGACGTCCGAGCGGCTGCGGTGGGCGCAGACGCCCACCGCCCGGGAGCTCGAGATCGCCGAGATGTTCGCCGCCGGGGATCCGGTCGAGGAGATCGCCGCCCGGCTGTTCCTCACCCCGGCCGACGTCCGGGCCCACCTCGCCAACTTCTCCCGGAAGGTCCTGCTCGCCGACCGCCTGATGAGCGCGCTCGAGGACGCGCGGCGGAGCGCCGGGCG
>DATLZP010000410.1:0-2929 GCA_035573935.1 Actinomycetota bacterium | reverse complement strand
CCTGGGGGACGACCGCCGCGGGCTCCCCGGCCGGGGCCACCGGCCGCGCCCCGGTCGGAGCCGCCCGGGCCGCGGCCCGGGCCCGCTCCAGGACCTCCCCCGCCCGGTCGATCGCCTCCCGGGTCCGGACCTCCACGAAGGGTAGGCCGGCGAACCGCTCGCGGTCGCGGACCATCGCATCCACGGCGAAGATCACCGCGTCGGCCTGGGCGATCACCCGCGCGTCGAGCGGCGGGGCGCCCGACGCGCCCTGCACCTCGATCGCGATCTCGTCGCCCCGCTCCCGGGCCGCCACCTCGAGGGCCTCGGCGGCCATCTCGCTGTGGGCGATGCCGGTGGGGCAGCTCGTCACCGCGACGAACCTCATAGCTCGACCTCCTTCCGGATCACGTCGAACGCCTCCTGGGCGGTGCCGGCCTCGCGCAGCGCGGTCCGGAACCCCTCGTGGACCAGCCGCCGGGCCAGCCGGGAGAGGACCGTGACGTGCAGGTCGTCGGCTCCCTCGGGGGCGGCGATCAGGAAGATGAGGTCGGCCCGGCTGCCGTCCTCCGCGCCGAAGTCCACCCCCGCCGCGCTCCGCCCGAACGCCACCGACGCCCTCGACACGGCCGCCGACTTGGCGTGCGGGATGGCCACCCCCGATCCCATCCCCGTTCCCCCGGTCTCCTCCTCCCGGGCCCACACCGCGTCGACGTAGGCCCGCAGGTCGGTGACCCGCCCGTCCGCCTCGAGGAGCGCGGCGAGCTCCTCGATGGCCTCCCGCCGCCCGGTCGCCGCGAGGTCGACCGACACGAGCGACGGGTTGATCAGTTCCTCGATCGTCGTCATCCCATCCCCCCTTCCCTCACCGCACCGCCTCGTCGAGCTCCTCGAGCTCGACGGACCCCACGTCGATGGCCTCGGGCCCGGGCATCTCGGTCCCGGGGAGCGAGGCCGCCGCCGCCCCCCAGGCCACGGCCGCCCGGAGCGCCTCCGGGAGCTCCCCGTCGGCAGCCAGGAACCCGGCCAGGGCCGCATCGCCGGCGCCCACGCTCGACCGGGCCACGACCGGAGGCGTCCAGGCCCGCATCGCCACCCGGTCCGCCGCGCAGACCGCCCCGGCCTCCCCCAGCGAGACCAGGACCTGCCGCACGCCCCCCCGGAGCAGCTCCCCGGCCGCCCGGAGCACGTCCGGCAGGCTCTGGAGGGAGCGCCCCACCGCCTCCGCCAGCTCCCGGCGGTTGGGCTTCACGAGGTCGGGTCGCGCGCCGAGCGCGGCGGCCAGGGCCCGGCCGGAGGAGTCCACGGCCACCCGGACCCCGGCCGCCCTGAGGTCGGCGACCAGCCGGGCGTAGAGAGCGTCCGGGGCGCCGGGCGGGAGCGTGCCGCAGAGCGCCACCCAGTCCGCACCGCGCGATGCCCGCAGCGTGGCCTCGACGAGCGCCTCCACCTCGGTGGCGGACAGCGTGGGGCCGGGCGCGTTCAGCTTCGTGACGGTGCCGTCGGGCTCGACCACCGTCACGTTCTCCCGCACCGCGCCGGCGATGGGGACGGCCGCCACCTCAAGGCCCAGCCCCTCCAGGAGACCGAGGAGCCGCTCGCCCTCCGGCCCGCCGACCGGGAGGACGGCCCGGGCCGGCACCCCGTTCGCCACGAGGGCCCGGGCGACGTTCACGCCCTTGCCGCCGGGGTGGAGGCGGGCCGCGGTGGCCCGGACCACCCGGCCCCGGGAGAGCGCCTCGACCTCGAGGGTCCGGTCGAGCGAGGGGTTGGCGGTGACCGTCACGATCACGCCAGCACCACCTCCACGCCGGCCTCCTCCAGGGTCTTCCGATGCGCCTCCTCCAGTCCCCGGTCGGTCACCAGGACGTCGACGTCCTCGATCGGCGCGAACCGCACGGTGGACTCCACGCCCACCTTCGTGTGGTCGGCCAGCACGATGACCTGGTGCGCGGCCCGCACCATCTCCCGCTTCACCGCGGCCTCCGAGGGGTCCGGCGTGGAGAGCCCCCGCTCCACGGTGAGGCCGTTCGTCCCGATGAACGCCACGTCGACCCGGAGGTCCTGGAGCGCCCGGAGCGCCCAGTCGTCGACGTGGGCGAGCGTGCGTCCCCGGACCCGTCCGCCGATCACCGTGAGCTGGACGGCCTGGCGACCGGCGAGCTCCAGGCCAACCGGCATGGCGTTCGTGAAGACCGAGAGCTCACGGTCGGGGAACACCCTCGCCAGGGCGAGGGTCGTGGTCCCGGCATCCAGGAGCACCGACCCACGCTCGGGCAGGAAGGCTAGGGCCGCCTCCCCGATCCGGGCCTTCTCCTGGGTCATCGCGCCGGCCTTCTCGGAAAGGGCCGGCTCGGCCCGGAAGCGGTCGATCGATATGGCGCCGCCGTGGACCCGCCGGAGCACGCCGCGGCGCTCGAGCTCGGTGAGGTCCCGCCGGATCGTCTCCGGCGTGACCCGGTATCGAGAGGCGAGCTCCGTCACGTCCGCCCGTCCGTCCGTGCGGACGACGAGGGCGATATCCTGCCGCCGCTCCTCCGCGTACACCCTCCGCCCTCTCCGTTCGCCTGGATGTCCTCTCCGTCTGCCTGGATGTGCCCGGTTCGGCTGCCCGGATGCTTCCGGATGTGTGGGAGTCTGCCCGATTCCGCGTGGCCTGTCAAGCCCCGGAGGGGAGCGTCGGCCAGGAGCCAGTCCCTCCTGGAGATCCCCACGCCGGAAGAAGACGGGGGCACGAAGCGTCGGCTCGATGTCAGATCGAGGAGGACGCCCACCCGCACGAGCTCGAGCGCGTCGTCCGGGTCCCTCGGCCCAAGCACCCACCCTCGCCGCCCATCACCCCCAAGGGCACTGGCGACCTCGTGGAGGCCATCTCAGCCTCGGGCGCGCTCCAGGGCCCGCTCGAGCCCCCGGAGCGCGAAGACCCGGACGAGCTCCCGCTTGTAACGGG
>DATLZP010000409.1:0-9162 GCA_035573935.1 Actinomycetota bacterium | reverse complement strand
CGATCCTCCCGGGGGTGGAGCAGCCCGTACAGGTAGGCGTCGGTGAGGGCCTCCCACGAGGCGGCGATGATGTTGTCCGAGACGCCCACCGTGGTCCACTCCTTCTCCCCGTCGGAGGTGTCGATCAGGACGCGGACCACCGCGCCGGTCCCCAGGTTCTCCTCCAGCACCCGGACCCGGTAGTCCTCGAGCGTCATGTGATCGAGGTCGGGGTACTCGTTGCGGAGCGCCTTCCGCAGCGCGTTGTCGAGGGCTCCCACCGGCCCGTGGCCCTCCGCCGACTCGATGTGCCGGCGGCCCCCGGCCACGACCTTCACCGTGGCCTCGGCCAGCGGCTCCGCCTCGCCGTTGCGCTGCTCCACGTGGACCCGGTAGCTCTCGACCTCGAAGAACGGCTGCCGCCACCCGTCGTGCCGCCGCATCAGCAGCTCGAGCGATGCGTCGGCCACCTCGAACGTGTAGCCGCCCGCCTCACGGTCCTTGAGCTCCCGGAGCAGCCCGGGCAGCTCCTGATCGCGGAGCTCCAGGCCGAACTGCGCCGCCTTCATGCGCAGCGTCGCGGCTCCCCCCAGGTCGCTGGCCACCACGCCCCGTCGGTTCCCCACCGCCTCGGGGGCGACGTGCTCGTAGGCCCGGGTCGTGCGGGCCATCCCGCTCGTGTGCAGCCCGGCCTTGTGCGTGAACGCGTACCGCCCGGCGTAGGGCTGGTGGGAGTCGGGCTGGACGTTCGCCACCTCCGCCACGTAGTGGGCGAGCTCCGTGAGCCGCTCGATCGAGCCCTCGGGGAGCACGCGCTTGCCCATCTTGAGCGCCAGGTCCGCGGCGATCGGGACGAGGTCCGCGTTCCCCGTCCGCTCCCCGTAGCCGTTCACGGTCCCCTGGACCTGGAACACGCCGTGCTCCACCGCGACGAGCGAGTTGGCGACGGCGCAACCGGTGTCGTTGTGGACGTGGACGCCGAGCGGCACCGAGACCCGGTCCCGGACCGCGTCCACCACCCGGGCCACGTCGAACGGGAGGGAGCCGCCGTTCGTGTCGCAGAGGACGAGGCGCTCCGCCCCCGCCTCCTGCGCCGCCTCCAGGACGGCGAGGGCGAAGCCGGGGTGCTCCCGGAAGCCGTCGAAGAAGTGCTCGGCGTCGAAGAAGACGCGTCGGCCCTCCTTCCGGAGGAAGGCCACGGAGTCCCGGACCATCGCGATCCCCTCGTCCAGCGTGGTCCGGAGGGCCTCCCGGACGTGGAGGTCCCAGGACTTCCCCACCAGGCAGACGACCTCGGTCCCCGCGTCGAGGAGGTCGCGGAGGACCTGGCTCTGCGCCGCCCGCTCCCCGGCCTTCCGGGTCATCCCGAACGCCGTGAGCGTGGAGCGCTCCAGCCGCTCCTTCGTGGCCACCGTGAAGAACTCGGTGTCGCGGGGGTTCGCCCCGGGCCATCCGCCCTCGACGTACGGGAAGCCGATCTGGTCGAGCTCGTGGAGGATCCGCAGGCGGTCCTCGATCGTGTAGGAGAGGCCGGCCCGCTGCGCGCCGTCCCGGAGGGTCGTGTCGTAGAGCTCGACGTCGAAGCCGTGGTGCATGCCGGGGCCGGGGGCGAGCCCCGGCCCACGGTTGTCGGGGGCGAGCCCCGGCCCACCGGGGTGGAGCGGCTCGCTCACGCCCTCGCCCCCTCCACGACCAGGTCGCCAACCTCGGACGTCGTGTAGCCCATCTCCCCGGCCCGCATCGAGTGCATCTTCGAGCAGGCGAACCGGATGCCCGCCTCCACCCGCCGGGCGGCCTCCGCCTCCCCCAGCTCCTCGAGGAGCATGGCCAGGGCGCCGATCGCGGCGAGCGGGTTGATCGTCCCCTTGCCGACGTGGTCGGGGGCCGTCCCGCCGATCGGCTCGAACATCGAGACGCCGGTCGGGTTGATGTTCCCGCCGGCGGCGATGCCCATCCCGCCCTGGATCACGGCCCCCAGGTCGGTGATGATGTCGCCGAACATGTTGTCGGTCACGATCACGTCGAACCGCTGCGGGGTCTCCAGGAAGTAGATGCAGGCCGCGTCCACGTGGCAGGAGGCGGTCTCCACGTCGGGGTGCTCCCCGCCGACCTCCTCCACCACCCGTCGGTACAGGTCGCCGGCGAAGGTGAGGACGTTCGTCTTGTGGACCAGCGTGAGGTGCTTCCTCCGCCGCTCCGCCAGGTCGAACGCGTACCGGACGATGCGCTCCACGCCGTGGCGGGTGTTCACGCTCTCCTGGAGGGCCACCTCGTGCGGTGTGCCCTTCCGGTGGAAGCCGCCGGCCCCCGCGTACAGGCCCTCGGAGTTCTCCCGGACCACGACCATGTCCACGTCCTCCGGGGCCTGGTGCGGGAGGAGCGTGGCCACGCCGGGGTAGCGGCGGATCGGCCGGAGGTTCACGTACTGATCCAGCTCGAAGCGGATCCGCAGGAGGAGCCCCCGCTCGAGCACCCCGGGGGGGACGTCCGGGTGGCCGACGGCCCCCAGGTAGATCGCGTCGAGCCCCCGGAGCTCCTCCAGCACCGCGTCGGGCAGGACCTCGCCGGTCCGGAGGTACCGTTCGCCGCCCAGGTCGTAGGGGACGAGCTCCACCTGGAACCCGTGGCGGACGGCGTCCAGGACCTTCAGGCCCTCGGCGATCACCTCGGGCCCCGTCCCGTCGCCGGGGATCACGCCGATCCGGTACGCCCGGGACATCCCCGCTCCCCTCAGGGCGTGACCGCCGAGCCGCCCTCCGGCTCCGCGGCGGCCCCCAGGGCCCGGTTGATCGCCGCCAGGTAGGCCCGGGCCGACGCCTCGACGACGTCCACCGAGACCCCGCGGCCCGTGGTCCGCCGTCCGTCCACGTCCAGCTGGACGACGACGTCGCCGAGGGCGTCGGAGCCAGCGGTCACGGCCGACACGTTGAACGAGACCAGGCGGGCCTCGACCCCGGCCGCCCGCTGGATCGCCCCGCAGGCCGCATCGATCATCCCGTCGCCCATCGCCGACTCCTCGATCACCTCCCCGCCCCGGCGGAGCCGGACGGTGGCGGTGGGCGAGAGGTGCGTGCCCCCCGCCACCTGGAGCGACTCGAGGACGAGCTCGTCGGCCTCCGAGGTCCCGATCTCCTCGGAGACGATGGCCTCCAGGTCCTGCTCCGTGAGCTGGATCTTCCGGTCGGCGAGCTCCTTGAAGCGGGCGAAGGCCCGGTCCAGGTGCTCGCGCTCCAGCTCGTACCCCAGCTTGGCCAGGGCGTCGGCGAACGCGTGCCGGCCGGAGTGCTTGCCGAGGACCAGGCGGTTCCCCTCCAGCCCGATCTCGAGCGGGTCCATGATCTCGTAGGTGGCCCGGTTGGAGAGCACACCGTGCTGGTGGATCCCGCTCTCGTGGGCGAAGGCCGAGGAGCCGACCACCGCCTTGTTCGGCTGGACCGGGTAGCCCGTGAGCATCGAGACCAGCCGGGAGGTCCGCACGATCTCCCGCAGGTTCAGCCCGTGGCGGACCCCCAGGGCCTGCCCCCGGGTGCGGACGATCATCGCCACCTCCTCGAGCGAGCAGTTCCCGGCCCGCTCGCCGATCCCGTTCACCGCCACCTCGACCTGCCGGGCGCCGTGCACGATCCCGGCCAGGGAGTTCGCCACGGCCAGGCCGAGGTCGTTGTGGCAGTGGGTGGAGATGACGACGTGGTCGGGCAGGGCCTCCCGGACGGTCCGCACGAGCTCCCCGAACTCGTGGGGCATCGCGTAGCCCACGGTGTCCGGCACGTTGATCGTCGTGGCCCCCTCCTCCACCGCCACCCGGAACACCTCGAGCAGGAACGCCGGGTCGGTCCGGGTGGCGTCCTGCGCCGAGAACTCCACGTCGTCGGTGTAGGAGCGGGCCTTCCGGACCGCCTCCCGGGTCGCCTCGAGCACCTGGTTCGGGCTCATCCGGAGCATGTCCCGCATGTGGACCTCGGACGTCGAGACGAACGTGTGGATCCGCCACCGCTCGGCGCCCTTCAGGGCCTCGGCCGCCCGCTCGATATCGCCGGTCGTCACGCGGGCCAGGGCCGCGATCACCGGGCCCCGGACGCTCGTCGCGATCTCCCGGACCGCCTCGAACTCGCCCTCGGAGCTGATCGGGAACCCTGCCTCGATCACGTCCACGCCGAGCCGGGCCAGCTGCTCGGCGATCTCGACCTTCTCCGCCTTCGTGAGCGCGATCCCGGGGGCCTGCTCGCCGTCCCGGAGCGTCGTGTCGAAGATCCGTACTACGCCGTCGTCAGGCATCGGGGACCACCTTCTCCTCCGACCGGAGCCACGGCATCATCCGCCGGAGCTCCTTCCCCACCTCCTCGATCCGGTGCGCGCGGGCGGCCGCCCGCATCGCGAGGAAGTTGGGGAAGCCGGCCTCGGCCTCCCCGACCCACTCCTCCGCGAAGCTCCCGTCCCGGATCTGCTCCAGGACCCGGCGCATCTCCTGCCGCACGCCTTCCCCGATGACCCGCGGGCCGCGCGTGTAGTCGCCGTACTCGGCGGTGTCGGAGACGGAGTAGCGCATCCACGACAGCCCGCCCTCGTACATCAGGTCCACGATCAGCTTCAGCTCGTGGAGGCACTCGAAGTACGCGATCTCCGGCTGGTAGCCCGCCTCCACCAGCGTGTCGAACCCCGCCTTCACCAGCTCGGAGACGCCGCCGCAGAGGACCGTCTGCTCGCCGAACAGGTCGGTCTCGGTCTCCTCGGCGAACGTCGTCTCGATCACGCCGGCCCGGGCGCACCCGATCCCGGCCGCGTAGGCCAGGGCCCGGTCCAGGGCCTTCCCCGTGGCGTCCCGGTGCACGGCCACCAGGGCCGGCGTCCCGATCCCCTCCTGGTACGTGCGCCGGACGAGGTGCCCGGGGCCCTTGGGGGCGATCATCGTCACGTCCACGCCCTCCGGGGGCGCCACCCGCCCGAAGTGGACGTTGAAGCCGTGCGCGAACATCAGCATGTTCCCGGCCTCGAGGTTCGGGCCGACCTCCCGCTCGTACACCGCGGCCTGGGCGGTGTCCGGGAGCAGGACCATCACCACGTCGCCCTCCGCGGCGGCGTCGGGCGTGGGGAGGACCCGCAGGCCCGCCTCCTCCGCGGCCCGCCAGGACCGGGACCCTTCCCGGAGCCCCACCCGGACGTCGAAGCCGGAGTCCCTGAGGTTCAGCGCGTGGGCGTGCCCCTGGCTGCCGAACCCCAGGACCGCGATCCGCTGGCCCTCCAGGGCCGAGCGGTCGGTGTCGCGCTCGTAGTAGATCGTGGCCATCCTCCCTCCCTCACGCGCCCTCGGTCCGGGCGGGGCGGACCGCCCGCAGGCCCCGCTCCCGGATCCCCCGCTCCCCCCGGGCCAGGGCCACCCGCCCCGTCCGGGCCAGCTCCACGATGCCGAAGTCCGCGAGCAGCTCCCGCAGGGCCTCGAGCTTGTCGGGGGCGCCGGTGGCCTCGATCGTGAGCGTGCGGTGCGTGACGTCCAGGATCCGGGCCCGGAAGATCTCCGCGATCTCCACGGCCCGGGCCCGGGCATCGCCCTCCGCCCGGACCTTGACGAGCATCAGCTCCCGCTCCACGGCCTCCCCCGGCTCGTGCTCCAGGACCTTGATCACGTTGATCAGCTTGTTGAGCTGCTTCGTCACCTGCTCGAGCGGCTTGCTCTCCACGTTCACCACGATCGTCATCCGGGAGAGCCCGCGCTCCTCGGTCGGCCCCACGGCCAGGGAGTCGATGTTGAACCCCCGGGCGGCGAACAGTCCGGCCACCCGGGTCAGCACCCCCGGCTTGTCCTCGACCAGCACGGAGAGCGTGTGCAGGCTCATGCGATGGGAGCCTCCGCCGGGTCCTCGGCCGGGGTGGCGAACTCCGGGCCCAGGATGATGTCGTCGTTCGAGGCGCCGGCCGGCACCATCGGGAAGCACATCTCGGCCGGGTCGCACCGGAAGTCGATCACCACGCTCCGGTCGGTGACCGAGAGCGCCTTCTCGATCACCGGGTCCACCTCGTCGGGGTGCTCGGCCCGCAGGCCCACCGCCCCGTAGGCCTCGGCCAGCTTCACGTAGTCCGGCACGTCGTGGCTCAGGTACACCTGCGAGTACCGCTCGTTGTAGAAGAGCTCCTGCCACTGCCGCACCATGCCCAGGTAGGCGTTGTTGATGATGGCCACCACGATCGGGATGCGCTCGGTCGTGGAGGTGGCGAGCTCCTGGGCCGTCATCTGGAAGCAGCCGTCGCCGTCGATGGCCAGCACGCGCTCGTCGGGCCGGCCTACCTTCGCCCCCAGGGCGGCCGGCACCGCGAACCCCATCGTGCCCAGCCCCCCGGAGTTGACCCAGGTCCGCGGCCGCTCGAACCGCCAGAACTGCGACGTCCACATCTGGTGCTGGCCGACCCCGGCCACGACGATCGCCTCGCCCTTGGTGAGCTCGTACAGGCGCTCGATCGCGTACTGGGGCTTGAGGGGTCCCTCCGCCGGCTGCGTGTACCGGAGCGGGTAGCGCTCCTGCCACTCCCGGAGCTGCCGCAGCCAGGGCGTCCGTTCCGGGACCCCGCCGCCCTCCGCCTGCCGGCGCTCGAGCTCCGCGGCGAGCTTCGCGATCGCGTCCCTCGCGTCGCCCACGATCGGCACGTCGGCCCGGCGGTTCTTCCCGATCTCCGCCGGGTCCACGTCCACGTGGATCACCCTGGCCCCGGGGGCGAACGTGGCCAGGTTGCCGGTGACCCGGTCGTCGAACCGGGCCCCCAGCGCGATCAGCAGGTCCGCCCTCTGCATCGCGGTGACGGCCGTGTAGTTGCCGTGCATCCCCGGCATCCCCAGGCAGAGCTCGTGCCCGTCGGGGAAGGCCCCCCGGGCCATCAGCGTGGTGACCACCGGGATGCGGCCCGCCGTGGCCAGCCGATGCAGCTCCTCGGTGGCCCCGGCCTTGAGGACGCCGCCACCCACGTACAGGAGGGGGCGCTCCGAGGCCAGGATGAGCTTCACCGCCTCCCGGATCTGCCGGACGTTCGCCTTCGTGGTCGGCTTGTAGCCGGGGATGTCCACGCGCTCCGGCCAGTGCCAGTCCAGCTCCCTCAGCAGCACGTCCTTGGGGATGTCCACGAGCACCGGCCCGGGGCGTCCGGTGCTCGCGATGTGGAACGCCTCCCGGATCACCCGGGGGATGTCGGCGGCGTCCTTCACCAGGTAGTTGTGCTTGGTGATGGGCATGGTGATGCCGGTGATATCGGCCTCCTGGAACGCGTCGTTGCCGACCACCGGCGTCGGGACCTGCCCCGTGATCGCCACCACGGGTACCGAGTCCATCTTGGCGTCGGCCAGGGCCGTGACCAGGTTGCACCCGCCTGGGCCGGAGGTGGCCATGCACACGCCGACCCGGCCGGTGGCGTGCGCGTAGCCCTCCGCCGCGTGCCCCGCGCCCTGCTCGTGCCGACAGAGGACGTGGCGGATCCCCGAGTCGAGCAGCGGGTCGTAGGCCGGCAGGATGGCCCCGCCCGGGATCCCGAAGACGACCTCGACGCCCTCACCCTCGAGGGCCTTGAACAGCGCCTGCGCGCCGGTGAGCCTCACCTCGCCCCGACCTCCTCCGGGCGCTCCTCCACCGGGCCGGTCTCCACCCGGCGGACCGTGGCGCCCAGCCGCTGGCCCAGGTGGCGGCAGGCCCGCTCGAACTCCCACGGCGTCCAGTCCCGCCGGCGCACCGCCAGGGCCTCGTCGTGGTCGTCCACGCCGAACCCGCCGGACATGTACGTCACCTCGGAGGCGAAGAACCGCTCCAGGCGGGCCCGGGTGGCGGCGTCCTCCGCCTCCACCGAGACCTGGGCAGGACCCTCCCACAGGGCCGTGCCGACCCGCCTGCCCTCCCGCTCGAACTCGTACCGCATCGTCCTCAGCTCCTCCCGTTGTCCTCTCCGGGCCGCCGCCCTCGCCCCGGCCGAACGAGGGGTAGAAAAAACCCCCCGCGCTGCGAGGGGTGTCCGGCGCGGCACAGGGCTCGCTGGCCCTGCCCGCGCCTAGCGAATAAGTACGAGGGCCCGCTTCCCGGACGAGTTCCTCTCGTGCCTGGCCATGGTGGCCACCCATGATGGGGCCTGATCCAGCGGCTGTCAACCTTGCAGTCGCGACCCGGGGCAGGAGCCCCGGCCAGCCGCTACGGCGGCACCCCCACCGGCTCGCCGTCGGCCGGGAGGAACGTGGGCTGGCCGTCCTGGATCACGAGGGGCCGTCCCCGCCCCAGGTGGACCATCCGGTGGTGGCGCCGGCACAGCAGGATCGTGTTCGCCAGGCACGTCTCGCCGCCGTCGGCCCAGTGCTTGACGTGGTGGGCGTCGCACCAGCGCGGGGGCCGGCCGCAGCCCGGGTACCGGCAGCCTCGATCCCGGGCCACGAGGGCCCGACGGAGGGCGGGCGGCACGACCGCCGTCCGCCGCCCAACGTCGAGGGGCTGCGAGCGGCCCCGGGAGAGGAGCCGGATCAGGTCGGCGTCGCACGTCCATCGCCTCACCTGGGGCTGCGTCAGGAGGCCCGCGTCCTCGAACTCCGCCCGCCCGCGGGGGTCCCCGGCCAGGGCGGCCACGTCCACGTTCACCACCACGTGCGGCCGCTCGCCGCCGATCTCCGGCCGGTCGGAGGAGTCGAGGTAGCGGCGGCAGATCTCGGCCAGGGCGTCGGCCCGGCGCTGGGCCCAGGTCCGCGTGTCGGGGTCGTCGCCGCTCCGCACCTCGGCGGACAGCTCGGCATCGAGCGCGGTGATCAGGACCTGCCCCGTCTCGGGATCGAGGTCGCCGTCCACCCGGACCATCCCGTCGAGGGTCGGGGAGACGTGGAGGCGGCGCAGGGCGTGGAGCCGCTCCGCCTCGTCCGCCGCCGCCACCGGGTCCGCCGCCTGCCGCCAGTGCGCCACCGCCCGGCGGAGATCCCGGTCGGGGAGCGCCCGGGCGGCGTCCACGAGGACCTGCTCGTCGCGCTCGAAGAGCTCGGCCGACGAGCTGCGCGCCCGGAGCAGCACCGCCGCCGCGGAGGGGTGGATCTCGCCCTGGGCCAGCGCCCGACGGGTGCGGGGCGCCCCGGCCAGGGCACGGCCCCAGGCCACGTACCGCGCTGCCCACGAGGGAGCCATCCGGAGCCGGTCGGCCAGGAACGTCGTGACGGAGAAGCCCTCCCGGGCCGCCACGCCC
>DATLZP010000408.1:0-2320 GCA_035573935.1 Actinomycetota bacterium | reverse complement strand
GAGGAACCGCCGGAGCCCGTACCGGAGCCGGAGGAGCCGGCGGAAGTCCGCGTCGGACAGCGGGCGCCGGCTCCGCCGCGGCTCCGATCCCGGCCCGGCCTCGGTCCGGACCCCACCCATGCCGCCGGCCTCCTCCGGCATGAACATCGTCTTACGATATCATCGCCGAGCGATGGAAGGTGCACGGCAGGAGGGGCCGGGGCGGGACCTCCCGGCCGACGACGTCCTGGGCCCCGACCTGCGGGAGCCGGGCGGCCGCGAGCCGCGCCTCGGCGACTTCACCACGGACCGGAGCGTCCTCCGGCTCGTGCCGCTCGCCCTCGCCATCGGCGTCGTGAGCGCGTTCGCCGCGCTCGCCCTCCTCGACCTGATCGCGCTGATCACGAACCTGGCCTACGGGGGCCGCGTCGGCCTGGGCCCGGCCTCCCCGGCGGCGTTCCGCCCGGGGCCGGTCCACGCGCTCCTGCCGGTCCTCGGAGGCCTCGTCGTGGGGGCGATGGCGCGCTACGGGTCCGAGCGGATCCGAGGGCACGGGATCCCCGAGGCCATGGAGACGATCCTGGTCGGGGGGAGCAAGGTCGAGCCCCGCCTGGCCGTCCTGAAGCCGGTCTCCAGCGCGATCAGCATCGGCACGGGCGGCCCGTTCGGGGCGGAGGGCCCGATCATCCTGACCGGCGGGGCCTTCGGCTCGATCGTGGCCCAGTCGTTCCACCTGAGCGCGATCGAGCGCCGCAGCCTCCTGGTGGCCGGCGCGGCCGGGGGGATGAGCGCGGTCTTTGGCACGCCCGTGGCCGCGGTGCTCCTCGCGGTGGAGCTCCTCCTGTTCGAGCTCAAACCCCGGTCCCTCGTCCTGGTGGGGTTGGCGGCGACCGTGGCCGAGGCCCTCCGCGGATCGTTCGCCCACGCCGGCTGGATCGCCCCCGAGCCGCTCTTCCCCGCCCCCCGCCACGGACCCCTCGGCCCGTCCGCCCTGCTCGGCGCGCTCGCGCTCGGCCTGGTGGCCGGAGCCACCGCCTGGGTCATGACCCGGGCCGTGTACGGGGCCGAGGACGCGTTCCGCAGGCTCCCTCTCCACTGGGTGTGGTGGCCGGCCATCGGCGGCGTCGTCGTCGGCGTGGGCGGCCTGCTCCAGCCGCGGGTGCTCGGCGTGGGCTACGAGACGATCGGGGCGGCCCTCCTGGGCCGGCTCGCCCTGGGGACGCTGGCCACGGTGGCCGCGGTGAAGCTCGTCGTCTGGGCCATCGCGCTCGGCTCGGGGACGAGCGGGGGCATCCTGGCCCCCATCCTCATGATCGGCGCCTGCGTCGGGGGCCTGGTGAGCCCGGCGCTGCCCGCCGCTCCCCCCGGCACCTGGGCCCGGGTGGGGATGGCGGCGGCGATGGCGGGCGTGACCCGGTCCCCCCTCACCGCCGTGGTCTTCGCCCTCGAGCTCACGCACGACGTGGGCCTGGTGCTCCCGCTCCTCCTGGCGAGCGTCACGGCGCACCTGGTCAGCGTGCTCAGCCTGCGTCGGTCGATCCTCACGGAGAAGGTGGCCCGCCGCGGCTTCCACGTCCTCCGGGAATACGCCGTCAACCCCCTCGAGGTGCTCTTCGTCCGGGACGTCATGGCCACCGACGTGGTGACGGTCGAGCCGGACAGGCCGCTGTCGGAGGTGTACGAGGCGCTCCGGGCCCACCGGGCGGTCCGCCGGCAGCGGCTCCTCCCCGTGGTCAGGGAGGGCCGGTTGGTCGGCGTCGTCCCCTGGGTCGAGGTCCTCCAGCGGGCCGCCGACGGCGACCTCGGGGGCACGATCGACCGGCTGGCCCGGCGGGACGCCGTGGTGGCCCATCCGGACGAGACCCTGCGCGAGGTGGCGGACCGCATGGCGAGCCGGGGGCTCGCCGCCCTCCCCGTCGTGGAGCGGGCCCGGCCGGAGCACCTCCGGGGGATCGTCGTGCATCACCACCTGCTCCGGGCCCGGGATCGGATGCTCCAGGAGGAGCGGCATCGCGAGCGGGTCCTCCATCCGTTGCCCCTCTGGGTCCGGTGGAACGGTCGACGCCGGCGGGCCCCGGAGCCGGTGGATCGCCCCGAGCATCGGGGGTGAGCCCCTCCCCGGCCCCGATACGCTGTCCGCGATGGGCCGCCGCCTGCTCTCGCGCCGGATGCTCGTCCTCCACCTCGCGGTCCTCGTGATCGCCCCGACCTGCGTCCGGCTGGGCTTCTGGCAGCTCGACCGGCTGGAGCAGCGGCGGGCCTTCAACGCGCTCGTCCGGTCCCGGGCGGCCGCGGCGGCGGCGCCCGTGGCCCGGCTCGTGCCGGCCGGGGCGGAGGTGCG
>DATLZP010000407.1:0-5055 GCA_035573935.1 Actinomycetota bacterium | reverse complement strand
CCGGAGGTTCGCCGCCGCCCGGACCTCCGGGCTCTCCGGCCACAGGCAGCCGGCCACGTGGGAGCGGAGGACCGGACGGTCCCGGAGCCCGAGGAAGGCGAGGAGCCGCTGGGCGCTGAAGGGGACCGGGACGGGAACGCCGTCCACCGCGAGCTGGAACGTCCCGAGCAGCGAGAGCCGGACGGCCGGCGAGGGCGGATCGGCGGCGAAGACCTCCGGTCCCTCCGGCGTTCGCTCCGCGCTCGCCATGGCGCCCTCCCCCCGGGCCCGCCGGCGGATGCGGTCGGCGGACCCCGGCCCCTCCCGGGACCCCAGCGTCCGATGGTGTTCAGGCGGGCATGGCCGATCCTAGCGACCCTGCGCCAACTAAGCGACCCCCGTTTGGGGGATGCCGGCTACGGCGAAGCCCCCACCCCGCCCCCGGCCGGCGGCGAGATCCGGCCTCACTCCCACTCGATCGTGCCGGGGGGCTTCGAGGTGACGTCGTACACGACGCGGTTCACGCCCGGCACCTCTCGGACGATCCGGGCGGCGATCCGGTCCAGGACCTCGTGGGGGAGACGGGCCCAGTCCGCCGTCATGGCGTCCTCCGAGGTCACCGCCCGGACCACGACGGGGAACTCGTAGGTCCGCCCATCGCCCATCACGCCCACGCTCCGCACGTCGGCCAGGAGCACGGCGAACGCCTGCCAGACCCGACCCGCCTCCCCCGCCCGGCGGATCTCCTCCTGCACGACGCGGTCCGCGCCCCGGACGATGGCCAGGCGCTCCGGCGTCACCTCCCCCACGATCCGCACCGCGAGGCCAGGGCCGGGGAACGGCTGGCGCCAGACGATCTCCTCGGGGAGGCCCAGGGCCTCCCCCACCCGGCGCACCTCGTCCTTGAACAGGTCCCGGAGGGGCTCGACCAGCTCGAACCGGAGGTCCTCGGGGAGCCCGCCCACGTTGTGGTGGGTCTTGATCGTGGCCGCCGTGCGCGAGCCCGACTCGATCACGTCCGGGTACAGCGTCCCCTGGACCAGGAACCGGGCGTCCGCGTGCTCCCGGGCCACCTCCTCGAACACCCGGATGAAGCACGCCCCCACCCGCCGCCGCTTCTCCTCGGGGTCCGCGACGCCGGCCAGCGCCGCCAGGAACCGGTCGGCCGCCTTGACGTGCACGAGCGGCACCCGGAAGTGGCGGCCGAAGGTCTCCTCCACCTGCTCCGCCTCCCCCTCCCGGAGCAGCCCGGTGTCCACGAACACGCACGTCAGCCGGTCCCCCACCGCCCGGTGCACCAGGAGGGCGGCCACGGCGGAGTCCACCCCGCCGGAGAGGGCGCAGAGCACGGCGGCGCCTCCCACGCGGGCCCGCACCCTGGCCACCTCCCTCTCGATCACGTTGGCGGCGGTCCATCCGGGGAGGAGGCCGCACGCGTCGTAGAGGAACCGCTTCATCACGTCGAGGCCGCGCGGGGTGTGGGCCACCTCGGGGTGGAACTGCACGCCGTACAGGCCCCGCTCGGGGTCCTCCATCGCCGCCACCGGCGTGCCCTCGGTGGCCGCGGTGATCCGGAACCCCTCGGGGGCACGGGTGACCGTGTCGCCGTGGCTCATCCACACGACGTCCGTCGCCGGGAGGTCGGCCAGGAGGACGCCGGGTTCCCGGACGCCGAGGGCCGTCCGCCCGTACTCCCGGGCACCCGTGGCCCGGACCTCTCCCCCCAGCTCCCGGGCCATCAGCTGGTGGCCGTAGCAGATCCCCAGCACCGGCACCCCGAGCCGGAACAGGCCGGGGTCCACGGCCGGCGCCCCCTCCTCGTACACCGAGGCCGGCCCGCCGGAGAGGATCAGCCCGGCCGGCCGGCGGGCCGCCACCTCGGCGGCCGCGAGGTCGTGGGGGACGATCTCGGAGTAGACGCGGCACTCCCGCACCCGCCGGGCGATCAGCTGCGCGTACTGGGCGCCGAGGTCGACGACGAGGACGGGGCGGGGCGCTCCCTCGGTCGTCGCGGCGCTCACCTCGGCCGCCCGACCCCCCTAGTGCCCCATCCCCACGCCCTGGGCCCGCTGGTAGGTCTTCCCCTCCGAACGGATCGAGGGCGCGATCACGAGCTCGGCCTTCTGGAACTCCCGGATCGTGGCGTACCCCGTCGTGGCCATCGAGGTGGCCAGGGCCCCGAACAGGTTCAGCGTGCCGTCGTTCTCGTGGGCCGGGCCGACCAGGATCTCCTGGAGGGTGGCCACCTGCTCCGTGCGGACCCGGGCTCCCCGCGGCAGCGTGGGGTGGAACGTGGCCATCCCCCAGTGGAACCCCCGTCCCGGCGCCTCGTAGGCTCGCGTCAGGGGCGATCCGATCATCACCGCGTCGGCCCCGCAGGCGATGGCCTTCGCGATGTCGCCGCCGGTCCGCATCCCCCCGTCGGCGATCACGTGGCAGTAGCGGCCGGTCTCCCGGAGGTGCTCGGTCCGGGCCGCCGCGGCGTCGGCGATCGCCGTGGCCTGGGGCACGCCGACCCCGATCACCCCCCGGGTCGTGCAGGCGTTCCCCGGGCCCACCCCCACCAGGACCCCCACCGCCCCGGTCCGCATCAGGTGGAGGGCGGTCTGGTAGGAGGCGCAGCCCCCCACGATCACCGGCAGGTCGAAGCCGGCGATGAACTCCTTCAGGTTGAGCGGCTCGCTCCGGGTCGAGACGTGCTCGGCAGAGACCACGGTCCCCTGGATCACGAGGACGTCGAGCTCGGCCCGGACCGTGAGGTCCGCGTACCGGCGGACCCGCTGCGGGGTGAGGGACGCGGCGGCCACCACCCCTCCCTCCTTGATCTCCCGGATCCGGCGGACGATCAGGTCCTCCTTCACCGGCTCCCGGTACAGCTCCTGCATGCGGCGGGTGGCCTTCTCATCGGGGAGGGAGGCGATCTCCTCGAAGACCGGCTCCGGGTCCTCGTAGCGGGTCCACAGGCCCTCCAGGTTCAGCACGGCCAGGCCGCCCAACCGGCCGATGGCCACCGCGGTGGCCGGGGAGACCGCGGCGTCCATCGCCGAGGCCATCAGGGGCAGGGGGAACCGGAAGGCGTCGATCTCCCAGGAGATGTCCACGTCGTCGGGGTCCCGGGTCCGCCGGGAGGGCACGATCGCCACCTCGTCGAACCCGTAGGCCCGCCTGGCCGTCCTGCCGATCCCGATCTCGATGTCCATCCGCCGCTCCCCCCGGTACGCCGGACGCCCACCCCGAGCGGGTGGGCGTCAGCCGTGCTCCATGCACGGAAGGTACCAGGAGGAACGGGGCCGCGCGACGACCCGCTCAGGCGTCGGCGACGTGGCCGCTGTCGGTGACCCGGAGGTCGGTGAGGCCCGAGTGGACCCGGGGGCCGCCGGCCAGGCGGGAGGGGTCGTCGATGTAGCCCAGCTCGGCCAGCGTGGCCAGGACCTTCCGGAGGGAGTCCTCCGGGGTCTCGACCAGCGTGTCCAGGACGAGCTCGGGGTGTTCGGGTGGCTCGTAGGGGTCGTCCACGCCCGTGAAGTGCTTGATCTCCCCCGCCAGCGCCTTCCGGTACAGGCCCTTGGGGTCCCGGTTCCGGGCGATCTCCTCGACCGTGGCGTGGACGTAGACCTCGACGAAGTCCCCGATCATCCGCCGGACCCGGTCGCGGGTCTCCCGGTACGGCGAGATCGGGCAGCAGATCGTGGCCACCCCGTTGCGCGTGAGGAGCTGGGCCACGAAGCCGATCCGCAGGATGTTCGTGTCCCGGTCCTCCTTGGAGAACCCCAGCCCCTTCGACAGGTTCCGCCGGACCACGTCGCCGTCCAGGATCTCGACCTTCATCCCCCTGGCCCGGAGCTCGTGGTAGAGCATCTCGGCGATCGTGGACTTGCCGGCGCCGGACAGACCGGTGAACCAGACCGTGAACCCCTTCTGCTCCGGGTGGTGCGTCACAGGAACGGCCTCCCCACGGCCCCGTCCGGGGTCTCCACCCCGTACAGGGAGAGGATCGTGGGCCCCACGTCGACCAGCCGCAGCCCGTCCACCTTCCCGACCGGCTGGCCGGGGGCCCCGACCATGGCGAACACGCCGGTCCGGTCGTGGTTCGCCCCGTCGGGTCCCGTGTCGTTCTCGTGGGTGAACACGTCGGGGTTCCCGATCGTCCCCACGCTCCGCCAGTCGAGGTCGCCGAAGTACACGATCAGGTCCGGCGCGACGCCCCGGACGTCCGGGTAGACGTCCTCCGGCTTGATCACCTTCGTGCCGAGCGGCTCGCCGTCCGGCCCCGGCATCGCCTCGAGCTTCGCCGCCAGCTCGTCGCGGACCTCCTCGTACCGGGCGGGATCCACGATCCCGTCCGGCTCCCGGCCCCGGACGTTCAGGAACAGCCGTCCGTAGTAGCCCCCGTCGCCCCAGGCCACGGTCCGGGCCCAGTCGATGGGCGCCTTGGCCACGGGCACGATCCCCGCGACCTCCTCGGACAGCGCGAGGTAGCCCTCCCGGATCAGCCAGTCGTTGAAGCAGACCCCGCCCTCCATGCGACGGGCCCCGTGGTCCGACATCACGATCGTGACCGCGTCGTCGGGCAGGACCTCGAGGAGCGCGCCCACCTCCGCGTCGAGGAACCGGTAGTAGTCCTGGAACGCGGTCTGGAACGGGCTCCCCGGCTCGTGCTTCGGGTGCCCGGGGTCGAAGAACTGCCAGAACACGTGGTGCAGCCGGTCGGGCCCCATCTCGACCATCATGAACAGGTCCCAGGGCTTGGTCCGCACCAGCCGGCGGGCCACCTGGAACCGCCGCCGCGTCATCTCGTAGAGCTGCTGCAGGACGACCTCGAACCCCTTCTCCCGGAAGTTCGGGATGTCGAAGATGTAGCCGCCGGGGCCGATCTCGTCCTCGACCTCCGCCCGGAGCTCGGCGGGGTGGGTGAAGACCTTCGCCGACGGGGGCGTGAGGAAGCACGAGACCCGCCACCCCTCGACCGGCTTGGGCGGGTAGGACGGGGGGACCCCGATGAGGAGCGAGCGCATCCCCCGGGCCCCGAGGAGGTCCCACACCGCGGGCTCGCGCACCGCGTCCGCGGTGGCGATG
>DATLZP010000406.1:0-2579 GCA_035573935.1 Actinomycetota bacterium | reverse complement strand
CGGCCACGGTCCCGGTGGGCTCGCCCCCCGCGCTCGCCGTGGACCCGCCCGCCACGGTCCCCGCGTCCTCCGTCCCGGCCGGCCCACCGCCCTCGACCTCGAGGACGATCACCGTGATGTTGTCCAGGCCCCCGGCCTCGTTCGCCTCGTCGACCAGCCGGTCGGCCGCCTCCTGGGGGTCCCGGACCGACCGCAGGATCTCGGCCACCCGGGACTCGGGGAGCATGCCGGTGAGCCCGTCCGTGCAGAGGAGCAGCCGGTCCCCGGCCCGGACCTCCACCACGGCCTCGTCCACCGCCACGTCCGGCTCGGTGCCCAGGGCCCGGGTGAGGACGCTCCGGTAGGGGTGCTCGGCGGCCTCCTCCTCGGTGAGCTGCCCCCGCGTCACCATGCGGTGCACGAGCGTGTGGTCCTCGGTGAGGCGCCGGAGGCGTCCGTCGCGCAGGAGGTAGGCCCGGGAATCCCCGACGTGGGCCAGGCGGAGCCGGTCGCCCTCGAGGACCGCGGCGGTGAGGGTGGTGCCCATCCCCGCCACCGCCCGATCCAGCATCGAGCGCTCGTAGACCCGCCGGTTCGCCTCCCGCACCCGCTCCGCCAGCGCCCGGTCGCCCTCCCGGAGCGCCTCGAGCGCCAGTCGGGAGGCCACGTCCCCGCCCCGGTGCCCGCCCATCCCGTCGGCCACGGCGAAGAAGGGGGGTTCGACCAGGAGCCCGTCCTCGTTCCGCTCCCGGGCCCGTCCGATGTCGGTGGCCATGCCGGCCCGGACCCTCATCGCCTCACCGCCGGAGCTCGATCACCGTGGTCCCCACCCGGACCCGGTCCCCCGCGCCCACCGGGGCGGGGGCCGAGATGCGCTCCTCGTTCACGAACGTGCCGTTCGTGGATCCGAGGTCCTCCACGTACCAGCCGCCGTCCCGGGGGAAGATCCGGGCGTGGACCTGCGAGACGTAGGCGTCCTCCAGCCGCACGTCGCAGGATCCGGCCCGGCCGATCCGCACCGGCCCGTCCAGCCTCCGCTTCACCAGGCGCTTGCCGTCGGCGCTCCGCACGACGATCGTGGAGGGCGCCCTGCGCCCGGCCCCGGCGGGGGGGCCGCCGGGCCGAGCGGCGGGCGCGGGACGCGGTCCGGCCGGACGGGCGACGGGCTCCGTGGCCGGCCGGAGGTCCCGGGCCACGGCCCGGACGACGCGCCACAGGAACAGGTAGATCAGCGCGAGGAGGGCGTACTTCAGGATCGACAGGACGAAGGGCGACACGTCACTCCCTCCGGAACTCGAGCGTCGTGTTCCCGATCGTCACCCGGTCGCCGTCGCGGAGCTCCGCGGTGCCGACGTAGCGGCCGTTCACGAGCGTGCCGTTCGTCGAGCCCAGGTCGGTGATCTCGTAGCGATCGCCGTCCCGGCGGATCTCGGCGTGGCGGCGGGAGGCCCCCGGATCGGCCAGCACCACGTCGCACTCGGGCAACCGGCCGATGGTCACGACGTCGGCTCCCAGGCGGAACGTCCGCGTGCTCCGGCCGTCCTCCAGCAGGACGAGCGAGACGCCCCGCTCCCTGGCCTCCCCGGGCTCCATCCGGTCCTCGCCCTCGACGATGGTGGCCTGGCAGCGGAACTCGCCCCGCCCCAGGGACGCGTCCACCTCGAACGTGACCTCCGGCGGCCCGAGCAGCCCCCAGCCCCGCTCGGCAGCGGCCTCCCGGACGACCTGGGCCAGCTCCTGGCGGAGCGCCCCCTCCATCTGCTCGATCCGGGCCGCGTCCTCGGGCGAGACGGCGAACGCGAACCGGTTCGGGGCCCAGACCTCCCGCACGCCGACCGTCCGGCCGGCGTCCATCTCGCGGAGCACCCGTTTGGCCAGCTCGACGGGCTGCAGGCCGCTCCGGAAGGTCTTGGCGAACAGCCCCTCCACCAGCCCGCCCAGGCGGCGCTCGAAGTCACGGAGGACCGACACGTGGGAGCGCGTTTCCGCAGGTAGACGGCACGACGGCCGTATCGTAGCAGGGTCCTTGGCCCGGCCGGTGGGTAGCATCCGAGGGGGCGAGGAGGAGGTGCGCGATGCGGCTCGAGGGACGTTCGGTCGCGGTGTTCGTGGAGGAGGGCTTCGAGGACCTCGAGTTCTGGGTGACGGTGATGCGGCTCCGGGAGGAGGGGGCCCGGGTCACGGTGGCCGGCACCGGGGCCGGGCGGACCGTCCGGGGCAAGCACTGCCTCCAGGCCACCGTGGAGGCGGACGTCGAGCAGCTCCGGGCATCGGACTTCGACGCGGTCGTGGTGCCCGGCGGCTGGGCCCCCGACAAGCTCCGGCGCTCCAAGGCCGTGACCAGCTTCGTGGCCGAGGCGCACGACGCCGGGAGGATCGTCGGGCTGATCTGCCACGCCGGCCTGGTGGGGATCTCCGCGGGGATCGTGCGGGGCCGGCGGGCCACCGGCTCGCTGGGGATCAAGGACGACCTGGAGAACGCCGGCGCCACGTGGGTCGACGAGCCGGCGGTCCGCGACGGGAACCTGGTCTGGGGCCGGGTCGTCGAGGACATCCCGGACTTCTGCCGGGAGCTCGTGGCGGCCATCGAGGCCGCCCCG
>DATLZP010000405.1:0-10190 GCA_035573935.1 Actinomycetota bacterium | reverse complement strand
GCCGGGCGGGTCCTGCCGGATCTTGGCCAGCACCGGTCCCCACTCCGCGAGCGGCGCCGTGACCTGCTCGTACAACGTGATCTCCCAGCCCGCCGCCCGCATCGCGTCGCGGAACTGCCGGGCGATCGAGATGCTGTACGGATCGTTGCTCGTGATGACGGCCACGGACTCGGAGCTCGGCTCCCAGACCCCGGCGGGCAGGAGCCGACGCTGGAGGAAGTCCGCGAAGCCCTTCCCGTACCAGATCTCCGTCGGGTCGGCGTGGTAGATGTTCGTGAACCCGTGCTCCTCCACGTAGTCCGCGTTCGGCTGGAACGTGTTGAGGTGGAACAACGGGACCCCGGCCTGAGCGTAGACGTCGAACTCCACCGAGGTCGTCGAGGTGTAGCCGGAGAAGACCGCCGCCACCCCCTCGTTGATCAGCCGGCGGGCGGCGTTCACCATCTTCTCCGGGGCCAGGTCCTCGACGTCCGCCGTGACGAGCTCCAGCTCCCGCCCCAGCAGGCCGCCCGCCGCGTTGAGGTCCTCGATGGCCAGGGTCTGGCCCCGGACCATCTCCTGCCCGTCCCCCGAGTACGGACCGCTGATCGGGCTGGCCGATCCGATCTTGATCGTCCCGCCGGTCCCGCCGCCCGCGGCCTCGCCCTCCGGCGCGAGCGCGTACCCGCCGATCCCGCCCACCAGGAGGCCGCCCAGGCCGGCCGCCCCGGCCCCGGCCAGGAGCTGCCTCCGCGTGACCCGTGAACCGCCGGCTCCCTGTTGCACCAGGCACCCCCTTCCGCTCGGCGCCCCACCCAGAGGCGCGCCGACCCGCCACGTAGGTACGCGTGCGGCCGGCGCTCCGTCATCGGTCGGATGACGGATGCCCGGACGGGTGCCTGGACAGCGGCGCGGCCGGATTGCGACGATACGCCCCGTGCCCGGCGGCGAGCCACATCGCCCGCGTCCCGCGGAAGGGGCCTACCCGGCCCGGGCCCTGGTCCGCCTCTCGGGGACGGTCGAGGAGCTGGACGGGGGCGGGGGGCGGCGGATCCTCCTGCGCGAGCCCCGGCTCCT
Organism: Actinomycetota bacterium; assembly: GCA_035573935.1. GTDB lineage: Bacteria > Actinomycetota > UBA4738 > UBA4738 > HRBIN12 > DATLZM01. The sequence goes on along the minus strand of DATLZP010000405.1, from coordinate 9,134 downwards.
CCGGTACGCATCCGCCCTCCTCCGCTCCGACCGTTCCGAGGCCCGGTTCCTGTGGCGGGCCGGGGAGGGCGGCTGGCTCCAGGTCCGGATCGAGGGAACGGAGCCGGCGCCGGGCCGGGATCCCCGGGCCGTGGTCTCGATCCAGCGGGGCCCCATCCCGGAGGGCCTCACGGCCCGGGAGCTCGACGTCCTCACGCTGGTGGCGTGCGGACTGCAGAACCGGGAGATCGCCGGACGGCTGGGGACGAGCGCGCGGACGGTCTCCTCCCACGTGGAACACATCCTGGCCAAGCTGGGGCAGCGGACGCGGGCGGGGGCGGCCGCCCTGGCCATCGAGCGCGGGATCGTGCGCCTCCCCATCCCGGGTGGGGCCGAGGGCCTGGACGCGCTCACGGTGGGGCTCCTGGACCGGTCGGTCGGCCGGGCGGAGGAGGGACCCGCCGCCGGTCCGGGGCGCCCCCTCCGGGGCCGGCGCCCGCTCCTGATCGGATCCGCGCTCCCCCTCCAGGGCCCCTCCGGGCCCGACGGGCGGGAGATGCGGGACGGGGCCAGGCTGGCGATCGAGGAGATCAACGCGCGGGGAGGGGTGGGAGGCCGTCGGATCGAGCACCTCGTGGTGGACGCCGACATCTTCTCCGCGGGAGGCGTGCGGGCCGCGATCCAGCAGCTCGTGGCGGCGGAGGTCGATGCGATCACCGTCGGCTACGTGTTCGTGGGGGAGGACACGCTGGAACTCGCCGCCGACTACGGGGCGCCCTACCTGCACGCCACCACCTGCGAGTTCCAGCTGGAGCAGGTGCGGCGCGACCCCCGGCGCTACCGGTGCGTCTTCCAGGTCTGTCCCACCGAGGTGCACTACGGGCGGGGATTCGTCCGGTTCCTGGACCGGCTGGAGCGCACCGGCCGCTGGCGGCCGGCCGGCCGCGATCTGATGCTCGTGGAGACCCCGGTCGTCGGGGGGCAGATCGCCATCGACCCCACGTTCGAGGCCGCCGAGCGATCGGGCTGGCGGATCGGATCGGTGGAGCGGGTCTCCGAGCTCCAGGCGGACTGGGAGGCGGTCGTCGACGCGATCCACCGGGAGGCGCCGGCGGCGGTCCTGATCGCGGACTTCGTGGCCGGCGAGCTGGCGGCGTTCCAGCGGGCGTTCGCCGCCCGGCCCACCGACGCGCTCCTCTACGCGCTCTACACCCCCTCCATCCCCGAGTTCCTGAGGACCGCCGGCCCCGCGGCCGAGGGGCTGCTCTGGTCGACGGTCACCGGCACGTACGGGGACCCCATCGGGGAGGCCTTCGCCGCGCGGTACCGCCAGCGGTTCGGCCGGACGCCCGGTCGGTCCCACGCCGGGATCGCCTACGACGAGGTGCACCTGCTGGCCCAGGCCTGGGCCGGGGTGGAGAACCCGCGGGACTTCGCGGCGGTCGCCGAGCGGCTCCGGCGGAGCCCGTACCGGGGCGTGAACGGGGCGTACTTCCTCGACAACGAGGGTCAGGGAGGGCTCGCCTACCCGGACATGACGGACGACCCGTCGATCTCGCAGGCCCACCTCGTGCTCCAGGTGCAGGACGGCCGGCACCGGGTCCTGGACCCGGCCCCCTACGTGGAGGCCACGTTCCGTCCGCCGTCGTGGTGGCGGGCGCTCCTGCCGGCCTGACGGTCGCCCATCCACGTCGCGGCCCGCCCCCGAGGCGTCGGAGCCCCGCTACGCTGTGCGGACGCGAGAGTGGCGGAAGCCGGTAGACGCGCCGGATTTAGGATCCGGTGCCCGCAAGGGCGTGGGGGTTCGAGTCCCCCCTCTCGCACCGGGCCGGCCGGAGGCGGGCACGACGAACAGAGGCCGGATCCCTGCCCAGCGTCCGGGCGACGCTACCCGTACAGGATCGCCGTGGCCCACACGCGCACGCCGGGGCCGCAGAGGCTCCCCTCGCGCGTGGCCACCACTCCGATCCCGATCCGCCGGTACGACCTCCCCAGGAGGACGCTCCGGTGGCTCGGGCTGCGCAGCCAGGAACGGACGAGCCGTCGCAGGGTGCCGGCGCAACCCACGACCTCCCCGGCGGTCCGCCACCGGTACGGCTCCAGCACCCGTCGGAGGTCGCGGGTGTGGAACAGCCGGTCTTGGCGGATCATCGCCCTCGTGTGCCGCTTCGCGTCCTCGGACAGCCGGTCGGAGAGGCGGACGTGGCGCGCCCCGTGGCTGGCCCGGACCCGGTTCACGAGGGTGAGGAGCCGACCGCGGAGCGGGTCCGCCGACGCCGGCTCCACCCCCACCGTCCCCACCGCGAGCGCCGCGGCGAGCAGGACGGCGAGGGGGAAGGCGAGGGTCCGTCGCTTGGTGGAGAGGCCAAGCACCGGGCCCGGACCCTAGCAAAGGCCCCCCGGGCGGTCCACCCCGTCCCGAACGGATGTTCGGGTCTCAGCCCGATGCGAGCTGCTCCGCCAGGGCCCGGAGGGCCCGGCCCCGGTGGCTGATCCGGTCCTTCTCCCCGTCGGTGAGCTCGGCCATCGTCCGGTCCCATCCCCCCGGGATGAACGCCGGGTCGTACCCGAACCCCCGGGAGCCGCGGGGCCTGGCGCCGATGGCCCCCTCGCAGACCCCCTCCGCCCAGACCGCGTCCCCCTCCGGGAACGCCACGGCGGCCACGCATCGGTAGCGGGCGGTCCGGCCCCCGGCGGGCACCCCGGCCAGGGCCCGGAGGAGCTCCCGGAGGTTCTCCTCGTCGGTGGCCCCCTCCCCCGCGTAGCGCGCCGATCGGGGGCCGGGCCCCCCGCCGAGGGCGTCCACCTCGATCCCCGAGTCGTCGGCCAGGGCGGGGACGCCCAGCGCGGCCGCCGTGGCCCGGGCCTTGAGGAGGGCGTTGTCCAGGTAGGTGCGGCCGGTCTCCTCCACCTCCGGCCAGGGCCCGGGGTCCCGGTCGGGAGCCAGCCATCGCACCGGCCACTCCGCGCAGATCCGCCGGATCTCCCGGAGCTTCCCGGGGTTCCGGGTGGCGATGGCCAAAACCTCCGGGAACGCCACGCGGCTCAGGCCAGGGCCTCCCGCTGGATCGCGGAGAGGCGCTCGATCCCCACCGCGGCCAGGTCCATCATCGCGTCGAGGTCGGCCCGGGAGAACGGCTGGCCCTCCGCGGTGCCCTGGACCTCGACCAGGCGCCCCGAGCCGGTCATCACGACGTTCAGGTCCACCTCGGCCTCGGCGTCCTCCTCGTAGGTGAGGTCCAGGCGGGGCTCGCCGCCCACGATCCCCACGGACACCGCGGCCACGCTGTCCACCAGGGGGTCGGCGCCGATCGTCCCCCGCTCCCGGAGGGTCCGGCAGGCCAGGGCCAGGGCCACGTAGCCGGCCGTGATCGAGGCCGTCCGGGTGCCGGCGTCGGCCTGGAGGACGTCGCAGTCGATCCACACCGTCCCCTCGCCCAGGCGGCGGAGGTCGGTCACCGCCCGGAGGGCCCGGCCGATCAGCCGCTGGATCTCCTGGGTCCGCCCGGAGGGGCGGCCCTTGGCCACCTCCCGCGGCGTCCGCTCCAGCGTGGCCCGGGGGAGCATCGCGTACTCGGCCGTCACCCACCCCTTCCCCGTCCCCTGCAGGAACCGCGGCGGCTGGGGGTCGTAGGTGGCCGCCACCAGGACCCGGGTCCTCCCCATCTCCAGCAGGACGGAGCCCTCCGCCCACTCCTGGTACCCGAGCTCGATCCGGACCGGGCGGAGCTGCGCCGGTCCCCGGCCGTCCGGTCGGTCCCCCATCCCCCTCCTCAGAGCCGGATCCGCATCCCCTCGACGGCCACGTCGACCGGACCGCCGAAGGCCTCGGAGGCCTGGCGCCGGGACCCGACCGGGTCGAGGGAGGGCCACAGGTGCGTGAGGACCAGGCGGGCCACCCCGGCCGCCCGGGCGTGCTCGCCGGCCTGGCGGGCCGAGAGGTGGAACGGCAGGAGGTCGTCCCCGTCCTGCCACGTGGCCTCGCACAGCAGCAGGTCCGCCCCCCGGGAGAGCTCCACGAGCTCCGGGGTGGGGCCGGTGTCGCCGGAGTACGCGAGCGCGGAGCCGTTCGCCTCGAACCGGTACCCGGCGGCGGGGATCCCCAGGTGGGCCATCTGGCGGGTCCCGACGGTGAACGGCCCGACCTGGAAGGAGGCCCCGGGCCGGAAGGTCCGCACGTCGAAGGCCTCCTCCATCCCGGCCCGGCTCTCCGCGGAGACCAGGCCGCCCAGGAGCTCGAAGAACCCGGTCGGCGCGAACAGCGGCAGGCCGGGCGGCCCCTGGCGCCCGTAGTGGCGGGCGTAGAACAGCGGGTAGAGGTCGACGAAGTGATCGGGGTGGCCGTGCGTCACGACCACCGCCCCGAGGTCGGCCAGCCGGATCTCCTCCTGGAGGCGCCCCAGCGTGCCGCTCCCCGCGTCGACCAGGAGGTTGAAGCCGCCCTCCCGGAGGAGGTACCCGCTCGTCCCTCCGCCCGCCGGGGACCACGACCCCCCCACCCCGAGCGCGATCAGCTCCACCGCCCGCCCCCCACCGGCTCGGCCTGCGCGGCCCGCACGTCGTGCACGTCGGGACCGAGGAACCGCCGGGCGAGCGCCTCGAACGCCACCGGGTCCCCGGTCGTGAGCCACTCGTGGGCGGGGGGCGGCCCGACGGGGCGGAGCAGCCCCTCCCGCAGGAGCGCCGCGTACACCTCGGTCGCGGTGGCCTCCGCGGAGGAGACGAGCACGACGCCGTCCCCCATCACGTAGGAGATCGGGCCGGACAGGAGCGGGTAGTGGGTGCATCCCAGGATCAGCGTGTCCACCCCCGCCGCCCGGAGGGGCTCGAGGTAGCCGCGGGCCGCGGCGAGGAGCTCGGGGCTCGACGTGTCCCCCCGCTCCACGAACTCCACGAAGGCCGGGCAGGCCCGGCTCACGAGCTCCACGTCGGCCCCGGTGGCGGCCACGGCCCGCTCGTAGGCCCCGCTCCGCACCGTGGCCTCGGTGCCGATCAGGCCGACCCGGCCGTTCCGGGTGGCCCGGACCGCCGCCCGGACCCCGGGGTCGATCACGCCCACCACCGGGACGCCGGCCGCGTCGGTGACCTCCGCGATCGCGGCCACCTCCACCGAGTTGCAGGCCACCACGATCATCTTCACGTCCCGGTGCACCAGGTACCCGGCGATCTCCAGCCCGAACCGTCGGATCTCCTCGAGCGGGCGGGGGCCGTAGGGGAAGCGGGCCCCGTCGCCCACGTAGACGATGGGCTCGCCGGGGAGGAGGTCGAGCACCGCCCGGGCCACGGTGAGCCCACCGACGCCGGAGTCGAAGATCCCGATGGGGCGGCTATCGGGCACCCGCTACCACCACAGGGTCTCCGCCACGCGCTTCTCCGCCCGCTCCAGCTCCGCCGCCCAGGCCTCGGTGGACAGGTACTTCCACCCGCCGTCGGCCAACAGGCACACCACGTCCCCCCGCTCCAGCTCCGCCGCCACCCGCTGGGCCACGTGGACCACCGCCCCCGAGGAGATCCCGGCGAAGATCCCCTCCCGCTCCGTGAGCTCCCGCGTCGCCCGCAGGGCCTCCGCCGAGCCGACCAGGAACTTCCGGTCGAGCACCGACTCGTCCAGGACCGGCGGGATGAACCCCTCCTCCAGCGAGCGGAGGCCGTACACGAGCTCCCCCAGCTCCGGCTCCGCGGCGATCACCTGGATGGCCGGGTCGTGCTCCTTGAGGCGCCGGCCGACGCCGGTCAGGGTCCCCCCGGTCCCCAGGCCGGCCACGAAGTGCGTCACCTCGGGGAGGTCGCGGAGGATCTCGGCCCCGGTCCCCTCGTAGTGGGCCCGGGGGTTCGCCGGGTTCCCGTACTGGAACGGCATGTGGTAGCGGGGGTCCCGGGCCAGGGCTTGGGCCACCTCGATCGCGCCGTTCGTCCCCTTCTCGCCGGGGGAGAACACGACCTCCGCCCCGAACAGCTCGAGCAGGCGGACCCGCTCCTCGCTCGCGTTGTCGGGGATCACCACCGTGAGCCGGTAGCCCTTCCGCCGGGCCACCAGGGCCAGGGCGATCCCCGTGTTGCCCGAGGTGGGCTCGAGGATCGTCTTGTCCGGGGTGAGCGCCCCCGAGGCCTCCGCCTCCTCCACCATGGCCTTCGCGATCCGGTCCTTCAGGGAGCCGGTGGGGTTCTGCCCCTCGAGCTTCGCCCACAGCCGCACGCCCGGTCGGGGGCTCATCCGGGGGAGGGCGACGAGCGGCGTGTTCCCGATCGCGTCGAGGATGTCGTCGAAGCGCACGCCGCGATTATCCCAGGTGGTGGGGGCCGTCCCGGGAGCGTTCCCTACCGGCCGCCGGCCACGGCGGGAAGGATCGACACCGTGTCGCCGTCCTTCACCGCCGTCTCCAGCGAGCCCAGGTACCGGACGTCCTCGTCGTTCAGGTAGACGTTGACGAAGCGGTGGAGCCCGCCGTCGTCGGTCAGCACGTTCTTCGTGATCCCCGGGTACCGCGACTCCAGGTCCTTCAGGACCTCGTGGAGCGTGGTGCCCTCCGCCTCCACCTGGGCCTCCCCGCCGGCGTGCTTGCGGAGGATCGTCGGGAGCTTCACGCGGACACCCATCGCGCTTCCTCCGTCCTCAAGCGTCGGGGTCCGGTCGGGCCGGGACCCCGCAGAACAGCTCGTAGTCGATCAGCTCGGTGATCGTCGGCTCCTTGCCGCAGACCGGGCAGTCCGCGTCCCACCGCAGCTTCACCGTCGTGAAGTCCATCGAGAGCGCGTCGAACAGGAGGAGCTTGCCGACGAGCGGCTCCCCCACCCCGGTGATCAGCTTGATGGCCTCGGCGGCCTGGATCGAGCCGATGATCCCCGGCAGGACCCCGAACACCCCGCCCTCGGCGCAGGAGGGGACGGTCCCCGGCGGCGGGGGCTGGGGGAACAGGCACCGGTAGCACGGCGTCTCCGGACCCGGCATGAAGACGGTGGCCTGGCCCTCGAACTGGTAGATCGAGCCGTAGACGAGCGGCTTGCCGAGCATCTGGGTGGCGTCGTTCACCAGGTAGCGGACGGGGAAGTTGTCGGTGCCGTCCACGATCACGTCCCACGGCTCGAGCACCTCGAAGGCGTTGTCCGACGTGAGGAGGGTGTCGAGGGGGACGATCTCGATGCCCGGGTTGAGGTCCCGGAGCCGCTCCACGGCCGACTCCACCTTCGGACGGCCCACGTCCTTCGTGCCGTGGAGGATCTGCCGCTGCAGGTTCGTGAGGTCCACCCGGTCGAAGTCCAGGATGCCCAGGCGGCCGACCCCCGCCGCGGCCAGGTACATCGCGGCCGGCGAGCCCAGGCCCCCGGCCCCGATGCACAGGACGCTGGCCTCGAGGAGCTTCCGCTGCCCGGCTCCCCCGATGTAGGGGAGGATGATGTGCCGCGCGTAGCGCTGGACCTGCTCCTCGGTGAACGGCGCGCTCATCCGATCCTCAGCTCCTCCTCCGTCACCCGGCCGTCCACGATCCGGAACGCCCGGAGCTCGGGCCGCTCCCGGTCTGCCAGACCCAGGATCAGGTACCGGGCCTCGGGGTAGAAGGCCTGGGCCCGGTCGGTCTCCGAGGGGGAGGGCTCGGAGTGGGTGTGGGAGTGGACGATGCCGAACAGGTCCCAGCCCTCCCGCTCCAGCTCCTCGAACACCCGCAGCTGCTCCATCGGGTCGAGCCGGTACGTGGCCGGGCTGGCGTCGGCGTTCCGCATCGGGAAGAACCGCACCGGCCGTCCCTCCTTGCCGGCCAGGAGCCCGCAGGCCTCGTTGGGGAACCCCGCCAGGGCGTGGGCCACGATCTCCTCGTAGAGCACCCGGTCCAGCTCGATCATCTGCGGAAGTCTACTAACCCGGTGGACTTCCCGGTTCTTCCCGCACCCGGCCGCGCACCGCGATCCGGCCGGGCGTCCCCTCGCGCGTCTCCCCGATCTCGGCCCACCTGACGCCCCGGGCCTCGAGCTCCGCCCGGAGCCGGTCGGCGTCCCGGGCCGCCACCAGCAGCCCGCCGGAGGTCTGGGCGTCGGCCAGGACCAGCTGCTCGGGCTCGGTGAGCTGGCCCCAGTCCACGTGTCCGGCCAGGTGGGCGTGGTTGCGACGGGTCCCGCTGGGGACCACGGCCGCCCGGGCCAGGTCCAGGACCCCCGGGAGGAGCGGCACGGCCCCGGCGTCCACCCGGGCCGCCAGGCCCGAGGCGGCGAGCATCCCGTGGAGGTGGCCGAGGAGGCCGAAGCCGGTGACGTCGGTGGCGGCCTCCGCCCCGGCCGCCACCATGGCCCGGGCCGGGTCCGCGTTCAGGGCGACCATCGTGGCCACCGCCGCCCGGACCTGCTCCTCGCTCGCCCGCCTCCGCTTGATCGCGGTGGAGATGATCCCGGTCCCCAGGGGCTTCGTCAGGAACAGCCGGGCCCCGGGCGGCGCGGTCGAGTTCCGGACCAGCCGGTCCCGATCGGCGAAGCCCATGGCCACCAGGCCGAACTTCGGCTCGGGGTCGGTGATCGAGTGGCCGCCCACGATGGCCACCCCGGCCGCCCGGGCCACCTGGCCGGCCCCCCGGAGGACCTCCCCCAGGAGCTCCAGGGGGAGCTCCTCCACCGGCCAGGAGACGAGGTTCAGCCCGATCCGGGGCTCGGCCCCCATCGCGTAGACGTCGCTGAAGGCGTTCGCCGCCGCGATCCGACCCCAGTCCCCCGGGTCGTCGACGATGGGCGTGAAGAAGTCCACCGTCGCCACGAGGGCCCGACGCTCGTCGAGCGCGTAGGCGGCGGCGTCGTCGCCGGTCTCCAGGGAGACCAGCACCTCCTCCGGCATCGCCGGGGACCCGAGCAGGCCCAGGACCTGGGCCAGGTCGCTCGGACCGAGCTTGCAGGCTCAGCCGGCGCCGTGGCTGTACTTCGTGAGGCGGACGTCGCTCCGCATGGGGCGAGCATACGGCGGGCGCCGCTCGCGACACCCGGCTCAGGTCGGGCCGCCGACCCACCGATACCCCCGTTATGCGCAGCCCAGGGGCCTGCCCCGTCTGTGGCTCGCCGGTCCTCCCCGGGGCGGTCTGTGCCCGCTGCGGGGGGAGGCCGGCGGCGGCCACCTCTTCCCTCCCGCCCCCGTCCGGGGGGCCGCCCACCGCGTCCCCGAGCCCGGCCCCCAGCCCCGC
>DATLZP010000404.1:0-8212 GCA_035573935.1 Actinomycetota bacterium | reverse complement strand
CCGGGCGCGCCCCGGGCGGGGATCCGGGGGCGCGCCGGGGGGTGGAGGCTCGCCGTCCCCGCCCTCGCCGTCGGCGTAGCCGCCTGCTCGGCGGGCCTGCCGTCCCCGGGGACCGAACAGGGCGAGGAGATCGCCGGGCTGTGGCGCGTGTTCGTGGGGGCCGCCATCCTCGTGGGCGGCACGGTCGTCGCGCTGATCGCCTGGAGCGTGCTTCGCTACCGGGGCCGCGGCGACACCCCGCCCGCGGACTTCCGCGAGCACGTCCCCCTGGAGATCCTCTACACGGCCGTGCCGGTCCTCATCGTCGCCGCGCTCTTCGCCCTCACGGTCCGGACCGAGCGGGCGGTGGACGCCCTGCCCCCCCGCCCGGCGGTGACGGTCCACGTCACCGGGTTCACGTGGCAGTGGCGGTTCGAGTACGTCGGCATGGGGGTCGCGATCGTGGGCACGCCCCAGGCGTCGCCGGAGATGGTCCTCCCGGCCGGGGAGCGCGTGCGGTTCGTGCTCACGTCGGACGACGTGATCCACGCGTTCTACGTCCCGGGGTTCCTGTTCAAGCGGGACGCGATCCCGGGCCGGGTGAACGTGTTCGAGGTCGTCGCGCCGAGCCCGGGCACGTGGCCCGGGCGGTGCGCGGAGTTCTGCGGGCTGGGCCACGCCGCCATGACCTTCACGGTGCGGGTCGTGCCCCGGGCGGAGTTCGAGGCCTGGCTCCGGGCGGCGGGGGGAGGCGGCCCGTGAGCGTCTCCCGGGCCGAGGCCCTGCCCCGGCGGGGAGGCGTGGTCACGTGGGTCACGACGACCGACCACAAGCGGATCGGGATCCTCTACATAACCACGTCGGCCGCGTTCCTGGTCGTGGGCGGCCTGCTCGCGCTCCTGATGCGGGCCGAGCTCGCCGCACCCGGGCTCCGGTTCGTGGACCGGCAGACCTACGCCGAGCTGTTCACGATGCACGGGACCACGATGGTCTTCCTGGCCGTGGCCCCGTTCGGGCTGGGCCTGGCGAACTACCTGGTCCCCCTCCAGATCGGCGCGCCGGACATGGCCTTCCCCCGCCTGAACGCCCTCTCCTACTGGCTGTTCCTGGCGGGGGGGCTGGTCGTGTACTCGGGGTTCGCCTCGAGCCACGGGGCGGCCGCGGCCGGCTGGACGGCCTACGTCCCGCTCTCCGCGCCCCGCTGGTCGCCCGGGGTGGGGATGGACCTGTGGATCCTGGGTCTCATGCTGACCAGCGCCTCGGGGATCATGACCGCGACCAACCTCCTCACCACGACGCTCCTGATGCGGGCCCCGGGGATGACGATGTGGCGGCTCCCCATCTTCACGTGGAACGCGGCCGTCACCTCGCTCATCATCCTCGTCGCGTTCCCCCCGCTGGGGACGGCCTTCGCCCTCCTCTTCATGGACCGACGGCTGGGGGGCCACGTCTTCGATCCCGCCGCCGGCGGCAGCGCGGTCCTGTACCAGCACCTCTTCTGGTTCTTCGGCCATCCCGAGGTTTACGTGATGATCCTGCCGTTCTTCGGGGTGATCACCGAGATCGTTCCGGTCTTCTCCCGGAAGCGCGTGTTCGGCTACGTGGGCTTCGTCCTGGCCACGCTGGCCATCGCCGGGCTCTCGATGGGGGTCTGGGCCCACCACATGTTCACGACCGGGGCCGTGTCGAACCCGTTCTTCTCCGCGATGTCGTTCCTCATCGCCGTGCCTACCGGCGTGAAGTTCTTCAACTGGATCGGCACGATGTGGCGGGGGCGCCTCACGTTCCCCTCCCCGATGCTGTTCGCGCTGGCCTTCATGGGGAACTTCCTGATCGGCGGCGTGACCGGCGTGATGGTGGCCTCTCCCCCCATCGACTTCCACGTCCACGACACGTACTTCGTCGTGGCCCACTTCCACTACACGCTGATGGGGGGGAGCGTGTTCGCCATCTTCGCCGGGATCGCCTTCTGGTTCCCGAAGATCACCGGGTACCGCTTCCACGACGGGCCCGGGCGGCTGTCCTGCGGGCTCATGTTCGTCGGCTTCAACCTCACGTTCTGGCCGATGTTCGTGCTCGGGCTGCGGGGCATGCCCCGGCGGATCGACGACTACGCCGCTTCCACCGGGTGGGGGCCGGCCAACCTGCTGGCCACCGGGGGCTCGCTCGTCCTCGCCGTCTCCGTCGCCGTGTTCGCCTGGGCCCTGTGGTCGTCGTTCCGGCGGCGGGTCCCCGCGGGCGACGACCCGTGGGGCGGGTACTCGCTGGAGTGGGCCACGACCTCGCCCCCGCCGGAGCACAACTTCGAGCGGGTCCCGCCGATCCGCTCGGAGCGCCCGGCCTTCGACCTCCGGCAGCCGGAGCTCGGGCCGTGAGGACCTCGACGAAGGTGTTCGCCGGGGCCGGGGCCTTCGGGCTGGTCGTGGGCGGGATCTACTGGTTCGTGACCTACGAGGACGCCGGGACCGTCCTGCTGCTGAGCATGGGGTTCGCCGTGCTCATCGTGGCCGGCTACCTGCTGCGGCGAGCACGGGCTCCCCTCCCCGAGGACCGGGCGGACGCCGGCCCGGCCGACGCCGGCGACGAGCCCGTCGGGACGTTCATCCTGGGCAGCGCGTGGCCGGCCTGGCTGGCGCTCGCCTCAGCCCTCGTCGCGGCGGGCCTCCTGTTCGGGGTGGCGCTGGTCGCGCTGGGGCTCGCCCTGGCCGCCCTGGCCGTGATCGGGCTGATCCGGGAGGGCCGCTGAGGCCGGGTCGAGCCGGAAGCCCCCGTCGGCGGTCCGGCGGACGACCACGCGACGGCCGCCGGCGATCGGATGGAGGTCCCGGCGCCCGAGCTCCCGGCAGGCCGCGTAGGCCACGACCCCCGTGGCCATCGGCAGCGCGACGAGCAGGAACCGGGCCGCCCGGTTGAACGTCCCGATCTGCATCCCCAGCAGGTTGGCCAGGACGTCGTTGCTCCCGGCGAGGGTGAGGACGGCCATCACCGAGACGCCGGCCACGCCCACCGCCGTCCGGAGCGGCGCGTCCCGGGGGCGGTCCAGGAGATGGTGGGGGCGGTCGTCCCCCGTGATCCGCCGCTCGATGAACGGCCAGAGCGCGAGCACCGTGAACACCAGGCCGGGGAGCATCACCGCCGGCAGGAACGGCTCCGGCACGGCCGCCCCGAACACGCGGAACGCCCAGGGCGGCGCCAGCCGGAGCGCGCCCTCGAGCCACCCCATGTACCAGTCGGGCTGCGCGGGGGAGGTGACGATCGTCGGGTCGAACGGCCCGTACAGCCACACCGGGTTGATCTGCGCCAGGCCTCCCAGGAGCGCGAGGACGCCGAAGACGCAGAACGCGAGCCCCACCGACTTCATCGCGTACCGGGGCCAGAGGGGCGACCCGCGGACCGTGTCCTCGTCGTGGCCGGGGCCCCGGAACATCGTGTGCTTCTGGTGCCAGACCACCGCCAGGTGGACGGTGAGCGCCCCCACGATCAACCCCTGCAGGAGCAGCACGTGGATCACGTACAGGCGGCTCATGAGGTCCGGCGTGGGGAACTCCCCCCCGAACAGTAGGAAGGCCGCCCAGGTCCCCACGACCGGGATCGAGAGCAGGACCGAGTAGGCGATCCGCAGCCCGGTCCCGGAGAGCAGGTCGTCGGGGAGCGAGTAGCCCGTGAAGCCTGCGAACATCGCCAGGAGCAGCAGGCTGAGCCCGACGAACCAGTTGATCTCCCGGGGCCTGCGGAACGCGCCCGTGAAGAAGACCCGGAGCATGTGGACGGCGATCGCCGCCACGAACACGACGGCGGCCCAGTGGTGGATCTGCCGCATCACGAGCCCCGCCCGGACCTCGAACGAGATGCGGAGCACCGAGTCGTACGCGGCCGACATCCGGGTGCCCCGGAGGGGGGCGTAGGGCCCGTCGTGCACCACCTCCCGGCCGGACCCGACGTAGAAGAAGACCAGGAACGTCCCCGTGAGGACCAGGATCACGTAGCAGTAGAGCGCGATCTCCCCGAGCATGAACGCCCAGTGGTCGGGGAACGCCTTGCGGAGGGCGCGGCGGGCGAACGACGCCGCCTGGAGCCGGTCGTCGAACCACTCCACCGCCCGCCGCGTGACCATCAGGGCATCCCCCAGAACCCCGGCCCCACCGGCTCCGGGAAGTCGCCCCGGGCCACGAGGTAGCCCTCGGCGTCCACCCCGATCGGGAGCTGGGGGAGGGGACGGGCGGCCGGCCCGAACACCGGCCGGGCTCCTTCCAGGACGTCGAACGTGGACTGGTGGCAGGGGCACTGGAGCTGCTGCGTCTGCTGCAGGTACAAGCCGACCGGGCAGCCGGCGTGGGTGCAGACCTTGGAGTAGACGACCAGCCCGCCGGGCGCCCAGGCCCGCCTCCCCGGGGGGAGGCGGAGGAGCCCGGGAGCCACCCGGATCAGCAGGGCCTGCGCGTCGGCCGACCCTACCGCGCCCTCGGGGAAGACCGTGCGGACGTTCCCCTCCTCCACCTCCTCCGCCCGGATCGGGCGCCCCTCCGCGTCGACCAGGCGCACGCCGGCCCGCCACGCCGTGACGAGCAGCGACCGGCCCGGCGAGGGGCCCAGGGACCGGATGGGGAACAGGGCGGCGAGCCCCAGGGCCCCGGCCGCCGCCAGGAGGAGCCGGACCAGGAACCGGCGCCGGGCCACCTCCTCCGCACCCGCCTCCAGGGCGGCGGTCGCGGCCCGGCGCTCCTCCGGCGGGGACGGGAGGTGGCGGGGCTCCGCGATCTCCCGCTCCCCGGGGAGGAGGTGCGTGCCCCACACGATCAGGGCCCCGCCCAGCCCGGAGAGCGAGACGAAGAGAAGGATCCCCTCCAGCTGCGGTTCCCCCCCTGCGACGTAGACGACGGCCAGCCCCAGCCCGGCGAGGGTCGAGGCGATCAGCGCCCCCGCGGCCAGCCGGTCCGGCCTCACCGCCGCGTCCCCGTGAGCCGGATCACCACCAGGAGCGCGCCGAGCCCCACGAACCACCCCACGAAGCCCTCGGCCACGGGGCCCACCCGCCCCAACGCGGCCCCGCCGGGATCGGGAGCGCCCCGGAGGTACGTGACGTACCTGGCCAGCGAGTCCAGCTGTCGCTGGTCGATCTCGTCCGGCCCGAAGGGCGGCATCTGGCCGGGGCCGATCCGGACGGCCTCCGCGATCTGGAGGGCGGTGGCCCGGTCCAGGGCCGGCGCCACGGCCCCTCCCACCAGGGCGTCGCCGGTGGCCCCCGCCCCGTGGCAGGCCATGCAGCTCGACGCGTACACGGCCCGTCCCAGCCCCAGGTCCCCGGCGCCCGGATCCACGGAGGGGATCGGCGCTCCACCCGGACCCAGGGTGCCGACGAACGCCACCAGGGCCTCGATCCCCGACCGGTCGAACGCCGGAGCCTGCCGCACCGGCTGCGCGTCCGGGTCGGCCAGGGGCATCCGCCCCGTGGCGAGCATGAAGTCCACCGCCGCCGCCCCGACGCCGATCAGGGGCGGCCCGTCGGCGGTCCCCTCCCCGCCCGGCCCGTGGCACGAGGCGCAGCTCGTCGCGTACAGCTCCGCTCCCCGCCGCACGAGCTCCTCCCGGCCGACCGCCGGGCCGGAGAGCGCGAACTGCAGCGCCGCGGTGAGCGGGATCGCCGCCAGGACGGCCCGGAGCACGCGCCGCTCGGCGGCCCGCCCCCCCGGGCTCATCGGATCACGTAGAGCGTGGTGAACAGGCCGAGCCACACCACGTCCACGAAGTGCCAGTAGTAGCCGACCGCCTCGGCCGCCTCCGACGCCGGCGGCGGGGCCAGGCTCCAGCGTCCCAGGAGCACCAGCATGAGGACCAGGCCGGCCAGGACGTGGAGCCCGTGGAGGCCGGTCATCGCGTAGAAGAGCGTGCCGTACGCGCCCGAGGCGATCCCGAACCCGTCGGTCAGCCAGCCCCGGACCTGGGACCCGAGGAACGCCGTCCCCAGGAGGAGCGTGAGGGCCACGGACCGGCGGAACCGCACCGCGTCCCCCCGGAGGAGGGCCCGGATCCCGGCCTGGATCGTGAGGCTCGAGGAGACGAGCACCGCGGTGGCCAGGGCGGGCTCGAGCGCCTCCAGGCGGATCCCGGGAGGCGGCCACGCGGCGGCCATCGCCCGGAGCGTGAAGTACGCGGCGAACAGGCCCCCGAACAGCATCAGCTCGGAGGCGAGGAAGAGGATCGTGCCGAACAGGAGGGGGTGGGGCCGTCCCGCGGTCGCTCCGAGCTGCTCCCTGGTCGCAGCCATCGCGCCCCCTCGATCCCCCGATCCGGCCGGTGCCGGCGTGTCACGATGCTTCCGTGGCAGGCGTCCTCGCGGCCCCATGGACGACCTTACCCCGGGACCTGGCTCCGGTGGGAGCCTGGCTCCCCGACCCCGGCCCGGCCATCGCCGTGCTCGCGGCGAGCTGGGCCTACGCCCGCGGGCTCCGCGCGGTCCGTCCCCCTCGGTGGCGAGGGAGGGCCGCCGCCTTCTGGGCGGGGCTGGCGGTGACCGCCATGGCCCTCGTCTCGCCGCTCGACGCCTATGCGGACCGGCTCTTCTCCCTCCACATGCTCCAGCACTTCCTCCTCTCGATGGTCGCCCCCCCGCTGCTGCTCGCCGGGGCGCCCATCACGCTCCTGGCCAGGGCCGCGGGGCGGCGAGGGGCCCGGATGCCCGTCGCGTCCCTGCGCCCCGTGGCCCACCCGTTCGTGGGATGGACGAGCTTCGTCGGGGGCCAGTACGTGATCCACTTCACGCCGCTGTTCGAGGCCTCGCTCCGCAGCGAGCCGGTCCACGCCCTGCTCCACGGCCTGGCCCTCGGCACCGGCCTGCTGTTCTGGTGGCCGGTGGTGGGCCTGGACCCGGGGAGCCGGCGCCTCTCGTTCCCCGCCCGCCTCCTGTACCTCGCGCTCGCCATCCCGGCCATGGGGTTCGTGGGGCTGGCCATCGTCTCCGCCCGGGCCCCCCTGTACCCGGCGTACGCGGAGCTCCCGCCGCCCTGGGGTCCCCGGGCCGCCCCGGACCAGGACCTGGGAGGGACCCTGATGTGGGTCCTCGGGGACCTGACGCTCCTCGTGGCGATCCTCGTCACCGCGGCCCGCTGGCGGACCGACGAGCTCCGAGGGGAGGCCGCCGCCCGGCGCTCCCCGGCGGGGCCCCCGTCCGGGGCCGGGGGGTGACGGGGCTCAGCTCCCGGCCCGCCGACGCATCGGCCCCGGCCCCCCCGAGAGGTTCATGGCCGTGTTGACCAGGGAGACGTGCGTGAAGGCCTGGGGGAAGTTCCCCAGGAGGCGCCCGGTCCTGGGGTCCACCTCCTCCGAGAGCAGGCCGAGGTCGTTCCGGAGGCCGAGCAGGCGCTCGAACAGCGACCGGGACTCCTCCTCCCTGCCGATCAGCCACAGGGCGTCGGCGAGCCAGAACGAGCAGGGGAGGAACGCCCCCTCGCCGCCGGGCAGCCCGTCCACGTCCTCCCGGCCCTGCGTGGGGTACCTGAGCACGAACCCGTCGCGGTCCAGCTCCCGCCGCACGGCCTCGACCGTGCCGACCACCCGCTCGTCGGTGGGGGAGAGGAACCCAACGAGGGGGATCATCAGGAGCGCCGCGTCGAGCTCGGGGGACCCGTAGGACTGCGTGAAGGTCCCGCGGTCCGGGTCGTAGCCCTTCCGGCACACCTCCTCGTGGATCTCCGCCCGGAGCGCCCGCCAGTCCTCCACCGGCCCGGGGAGCCCGAAGCGCTCCACGGCCTTCACCGCCCGGTCGGCCGCCACCCAGGCCATCACCTTGGAGTGCGTGAAGTGCCGGGGCGCCCCCCGCATCTCCCAGATCCCGTGGTCCGGCATCCGCCAGCGCGAGGCCAGCGACCGCATCAACAGCCGCTGGAGGTCCCAGGCCGGGTCGACCGGCTCGATCCCGTGGATCCGCGCCTGATGCATGGCGTCCATGAGCTCCCCGTACACGTCGAGCTGGAACTGCTCGACGGCGGCGTTCCCCACCCGGACCGGGCTCGAGCCCTCGTACCCCGGGAGCCACGGCAGCTCCATCTCCGTCAGGCGTCGCTCCCCGGCCGGGCCGTAGACGATCTGGAGCTGATCGGGGTGCCCGGCCACCGCCCGGAGCAGCCAGTCCCGCCAGGCGATGGCCTCGTCCCGGTAGCCGCCCAGCATCAGCGCGTAGAGGGTGAAGGTGGCGTCCCGGACCCAGCAGAGGCGGTAGTCCCAGTTCCGGACGCCG
>DATLZP010000403.1:0-2033 GCA_035573935.1 Actinomycetota bacterium | reverse complement strand
CTCGGCGCGGCTCCTCCGGATGGCCTCGTCGAGGCGCTCGATGAACCGGGTGTGCTGCTCCTCGAAGAGCTCGCCGTAGACGTCGAGCGTGATCGAGGGCCGGGAGTGGCCGAGCATCCGCTGCACGTCGTAGACGTTGGCCCCGTGGGCGATCGCGAAGGAGGCCGCGGAGTGGCGGAGGTCGTTCGGCGTGAGGGGACCCAGGCCCGCCCGGCGGGCCGCCCGCTGGAAGGTCCGGCGGAACCCCCCGGGGGTGAGCATCCGGCCCTCGGGGGAGGGGAACATGGGGGCTCCGGGGTCCGAGGGATCCGAGAACGCGGCCAGATGGAGGCTGAGCGCCTCGGCCACCACGCCCGGGAGGCGGATCGTGCGGGGCTCCCCGGTCTTGGTGAACCCGCTCACGCTCTCGTCGATCGAAAGGGTCCTCCGTAGGGGGTCGAACTTGCCCACCTTGAGCGCGTACGCCTCGCCGGGCCGGAGGCCGATCCGGGCCATAAGCTCGACGAGCGCCCGGTAGCGCTCGGGGAGCTCGGCCAGGAGGCGGGCGAGCTCCCCCTCGGTGAGGTAGCGCCGGCGGTCCTTGGCCGAGGGGAGGCCCCGCTCGAGCCGCTCCTGGCGGGTCCGGGGCCGGGAGCGGCGGGGGACGGCGTTCACGGAGAGCAGGCCCTTCTCCACCGCGTAGCCCAGGAGCATCGAGAGGAGCTGGCGGCTCTTGTCGCGCATCGCGGGCCGCTCGATCCCCGCGAGGAAGCCCTCGAGCTCCTCCCGGGTGAGCCGGCCGATGGGGCGGTGGCCGAGGGCCGGGCCGATCCGCTTCCAGAGCTCGCCGTGGAGGGCGAGGGTCGCCGGCGCGTAGGCCCGCTCCGCGTGGACCCGTTCGTAGAGGTGCTGGAGCGTGAGCCGGTGGCCCTGGGGCCTGGGCTCGCGGCCCCGCTCGAGCTCCTGCTCGACCTCCACCCGGCGGCGTTCGGCCTCCCGGAGATCCCGCACCCGGAAGGTGCGGGAGCGGGTCCTCCCCGAGCCGTCCCGCCACTTCACCTGGGCGCTGAGCCCGCCCCGGCGGCGGGGCCTGAGCACGAGCCACGCCAAGGCCTACCCCTCCGGCTCCTCCCGGGGTTCCGCCCCCTCCCGCCCGGACCCCCGGCGGTGCGGGGACCGACGCGCCCGGCCGGTCTCGGGCCACGTCCACCGCTTTCGGAAGAGCAGCTCCCACGGTGCGTCCCGGGGAGCCTCCCAGACCTCCCAGCCGAAGGGTTCGGCCGCGAGACGGTCGAACAGCCCGCCCACCGACCGGAAGAAGTCCCTGGCCTGGGCCCGCGCCTCCGTCCGCTCCCCGAGGACCCGTTCCGGCAGGACCCGCTTGCCCCCCGGGAACTCGAACGGGATCCGGGGATCGGGCGGCGTGTAGAACCAGGCGATGGGTCGCTCGAAGATGTCGGCGAACGCCACGACCTCCCCCGCGTAGATCCGCCGCCGCAGGCCGGTCTCGAGCCCGGAGACCTCCTGGGGACTCCACCGCCGCCCGAAGTAGGGCTCGAGCAGCTCGCCCAGCTGGGCCTGGGTGTACCCGGCCGCCTCGCGGGCCTCCCGGACCCGGGCCGCGATCACGTCGTTTGGCATCATCGCCCGGGCATGGTACAAGAAAAGCGATGAACGGGTCAACTATAATCGCGAAAAGCCCTCGGGTCGGGAGCGACGACGGCCAGCGAGGCTTGTCCGGCCAGGCCTCCCTCCTCACCGTCCGGGAGGTCGCCCGCCTGCTGGCCGTCTCCCCGAGGTACGTGCAGCTCCTCGCCCAGCGCGGCGAGCTTCCCCACGTCCGGATCGGGCGCCTCGTCCGGGTCCGGGCGGAGGATCTCGCGGCGTTCGTCCAGGCCCGCTCGCCGGGCTTTGCCGGTCCGCGAGCGGGCCGCGAGGAGGCCGGGGATGGGTGAGGTCCTGACCCCGACGTCGGGGCCGGTGGTCCTCGAGCGGGCCCCTCGCCACCGGCCCGACCACCGGCTCCTCACGACGGAGGCCGTCGCCGGCCTCCT
>DATLZP010000402.1:0-2875 GCA_035573935.1 Actinomycetota bacterium | reverse complement strand
CTCCTCCCCGCAGATGTAGGCCCCCGCGCCCCGGCGCAGCTCCACGTCGAACGCGACGCCCCGGCCCAGGACGTCGGGGCCCAGGAGCCCCCGGGCCCGGGCCTGCTCGATCGCGTGGCGCAGCCGCCGCTCGGCGAGCGGGTACTCGCCCCGGAGGTACACGTAGCCGACCTCCGCGCCGGTGGCGAAGCCGGCGATCGTGAGCGCCTCCACCACCGCGAACGGGTCCTCCTCCAGCAGCACGCGGTCCTTGAACGTGCCGGGCTCGGACTCGTCGGCGTTGCACACGACGTACCTCGGCCGGGTCGGCTGGCGGGCCACGGCCTCCCACTTCACGCCCATCGGGAACGCCGCCCCGCCCCGGCCAAGCACGTTCGCCTCCTTCACCTCCCGGATCACCGCCTCCGGCCCGAGGTCGAGCG
The DNA here is from genome assembly GCA_035573935.1 of Actinomycetota bacterium. GTDB lineage: Bacteria > Actinomycetota > UBA4738 > UBA4738 > HRBIN12 > DATLZM01. The sequence goes on along the minus strand of DATLZP010000402.1, from coordinate 2,453 downwards.
CGATGCGCAGGGCCTCGTACCCGCCGTGGGCCCGGTAGTCGTCGAGCGAGCACGGGTCCACCACCCCCACCCGGCGGAGGAGCCGGAGCCCGTCCCGGCCGCCCGGCATCTGGGCCTGGGGCAGGAGGGCCCCCGGGGGCTGGAGGTGCTCCCAGGGCTCCCCGGCCAGGACGTCGGCCACCTGGGACGCCGTCGTGGGGGCCAGGGTCCAGGCGTGGGGATCCTCCCCGGCGTGCTGGAACAGCACCGCCGGGGCCCGTTCGCAGTGCCCCAGGCACGGGGAGCGGGCCCAGGTGACGGCGCCGCCCGCCTGGACCGACCCCGGCGGCCCCAGCCGGGCCTCGAGCCCGGCGCACAGCTCCTCCGCCCCCGCCACCCGGCAGGCCAGGTCGTCGCAGACGTGCGCCACGCGGGGGGGCCGGGGCTCCGTGGAGAGCAGCGCGTAGAAGCTCGCCACGCCGTAGGCCTCGGCGGGGGGGACCCCGAGGCGCTCCGCGACGTGGTTCAGCGCCCCCTCCGAGATCCACCCCACGCGGTCCTGGATCGCGTGGAGCACGGGGAGCAGGAGCGTCCGGCGTTCCTCCAGCCGCCGGAGCCCGCCCCGGGCCACGTGGCCCTCGAGGTCGATCCGCGACCGGTCGGCCCCCTCCCACGCGCTCTCCGCCGGCCCCAGGACCGACGCCACCGCCGCCCGCTCCTCGGCGGTGGCCCGGGCCTCGGTCAGGTGGAGATCCACGCCGTCCCCCTCAGGACCCCGCGGCCGCGGCTCGCTCGGGGAGCTTCTCCACCCGGACCGCGGTGGCCTTGAACTCCGAGGTCCCGGACTTCGGGTCCCAGGCCTCGATCGTGAGGAGGTTCGTGTTCACCTGGTCCGGGAAGTGCAGGGTCATGAACGCCAGGCCCGGCCGGAGCGAGGGGTCGACCCGGACCGGCGCCACGACCGCACCCCGCCGGGAGACGACCCGGACCGCCTCGCCCTCCGCCACCCCGAGGGCGGCGGCGTCCTCCGGGGACAGGTCGATCGTCTCGCCCCGGCGGAGCGGCGAACGGTAGCGGTTCGACTGCACGCCCGAGTTGAACGAGTCCAGGCGCCGCCCGGTGGTGAGCCGGATCGGGAACTCCTCGGTGAGCTCGTCCACCGGCGGCTCCCACTCGACCGGCGAGAACGGCGCGGGGCGGCCCCGCCGCGCCGGGTCCTCCTCCCAGAGGCGCCCGTGGAGGAACCGCGAGCCGGGGTGGTCCTCGTCCCAGCAGGGCCACTGGATCCCGCCCAGCTCCTCGAGCCGCCGGTAGGTCATGCCCCGGTGCATCGGCGAGAGCGACCGCAGCTCGTCCCACGCCTCCTCCGCCGACGGGTGCCCCCAGTCCCGGCCCAGCCGGCGGGCCAGCTCGGCGATGATCCACAGATCGTCCCGGGCCTCCCCCGGGGGCTCCAGCGCCTTGCGGACCCGCTGGACCCGGCGCTCGCTCGAGGTGACGGTCCCCTCCGCCTCGCACCAGGCCAGGGCGGCCGGCAGCACGACGTGGGCCAGCTCCGCGGTCTGGGTCATCAGCACGTCCTGCACGACCAGCGTGTCGAGCCCCCGGAGCAGCCGCTCGGCCCTCCCCGCATCGGCCTCGGTGGTGGCGGGGTTCTCGCCGATCACGTAGAGGGCCCGGAGCTCGCCGTGCTCCATGGCCTCGAACATCTGCGTGAGGTGGAGCCCGCGCCTGGGGATGATCCCGCAGCCCCAGGCCGCCTCGAACCGCCGGCGGGCCTCGGCGTCCTCCTCGACGTCCTGGAACCCGGGGAGCTTGTTCGGGATGGCTCCCATGTCCCCGCCCCCCTGGACGTTGTTCTGCCCCCGGAGCGGGTTCAGGCCGCTCCCGTACCGGCCGACGTGCCCGGTGAGGAGGGCCAGGTTGATCAGCGCCAGGACGTTGTCCACGGCGTTGTGGTGCTCGGTGATCCCGAGCGTCCAGCAGATCTGGGCCCGGTCGGCCCGGGCGTACGCGTGGGCCAGCTCCCGGATCACGTCCCTCGGGACCCCGGTGATCCGCTCCGCCCGTTCCAGGGTGTAGGGCTCGACGCAGGCCCGGTACTCCTCGAAGCCCGTCGTGGCCCGCTCGATGAACGTCCGGTTCTCCAGGCCGGCGGCGATGATCTCCCGTCCGATCGCGTTGGCCAGGGCGATGTCGGAACCCACGTCGATCCCCAGCCACACGTCGGCCCACCGGGCCGAGCTCGTCCGACGGGGATCCACCGCGTACAGGCGGGCCCCGTTCCGCACGCCCTTCAGGACGTGGTGGAAGAAGATCGGGTGGGTCTCCCTGGCGTTGGAGCCCCACAGCACGATCAGGTCCGTGCGCTCGATCTCCTCGTACGAGCTGGTGCCGCCCCCCGCACCGAACACCGTGGCCAGACCGACCACGCTCGGCGCGTGTCAGGTGCGGTTGCAGCTGTCGATGTTGTT
>DATLZP010000401.1:0-3250 GCA_035573935.1 Actinomycetota bacterium | reverse complement strand
CGTGCCCTGGCCGATCAACGGGATGTCGTGGACCACGTTCCGGAACCGCCCCGAGGCCTACCTGCAGGAGGGGCTGGACATCACGGGGAAGCGGATCCGGGCCTGCGAGTGGCTCCTGGACAACACCGACTGGGACCTGTTCGCCTCGGTGTGGGTCTCGGTGGACCGGACGCAGCACTGCCTCTCGCAGTACGTGGCCCCGGATCACCCCGACCACGCCCGGCTCCGGGACACGCCGCTCGCGGCGAAGGTCCGGGACGTCTACCGGCAGCTCGACGATGCGATCGGGTCGTTCCTGTCCCGGACCCGGGACGACGACCTCGTGCTCTTCATGTCGGACCACGGCTTCCAGTCGTGCACCCGGGCGCTGCACATGGACCACCTGCTCCGCAGGCTGGGCTACCTGGAGTTCTCCGCGTCGAACGTGGTGTTCGGGCCGATGCAGTGGGGCGTGGTCCGCCAGGTGGCGAGGAAGGTCTACGACGTCCTCGGCCTCCACGGGAAGGTCTCGTTGCCCCAGCCCGTGAACTGGCAGAAGACGAGGGCCTACACCTCGATCCGCTCCACGGGCGAGGGGGTCTCGATCAACCTGGCCGGCCGGGAGCCGGACGGCATCGTGGACCCCGCCGACTACGAGTCCCTCCGGGACGAGCTGCTCGAGCGGCTGTCGTCGTTCCGGGACCCCCAGACCGGTCGGTGCCCGTTCAAGGCGATCCACCGGCGGGAGGAGGTGTTCAAGGGTCGGTACGCGGACGCGGCGCCCGACCTGCTCCTGGAGCCGGCGGAGGGGTACTCGCTCACCCACGCCAAGAGCGCGCTCGAGGACGCCGACTGGGTCTCCGGCGACCACCGCCCGGAGGGGGTGATCGTGGCCGCCGGCCCGAGCGTCCGCCCCTTCGAGGGCGAGCCCCGGCTGGTGGACCTGGCCCCCACGATCCTCGCGGCCCTCGGCGCGCCGGCGACCGTCGCCCACACGGGCCGGGTGCTGCACGAGGTGGTGGGGACCGAGGCGAGCGTGGCGGCCGGGGAGCGGACCGCGACGACGACCGCGGTCCCCGGGGAGCCCACGGTCTCCGACACCGAGGCCGACGAGATGGAGGAGCACCTCCGGGGGCTCGGCTACCTGGAGTAGCCGGCCCCGTGCCCGCCGGGGCCCTAGGCCGCCCCCTCCCCGAGGAGCCCCTCGGCGATCGCGGCGTGCCGGGGCATCCCCATGGCCCGGTAGGCCTCCGCCGCGCGGCCGAGCATCCCCCGACCGCGTTCCGCGTCGTCCGCGGCCCCCGTCCGCAGGAGCATCGCGCCGTGGTGGCGGAGCACGTCGGCCCGCTCGATGGCGTTCCCCTCGGCGAGCTGCGCGGCCCGCTCGAAGTGGCGCCCGGCCGCGTCGAGGCGGCCGCCGGCCGCCGCGGCGATCCCGGCCCGGGTCGAGGTGAGCCGGCAGTCGAACGTGAGCCACTCCTCCCCGAGCTCCAGGGCCTCCTCGATCCGGGGCCCGAACGCCGCCGCCTCGTCGGCCCGTCCCGCCAGGGCCAGGGCCTCGGTCAGCCCGAAGAGCGCGTTCCAGGCTCCGAGGCTGGCCGGGCGTCCGGGCCGGGGGAAGCCCGGCTCGAGCTGCCGGAGGATCGCCGGGACCTCCTCTCCCCTCCCGGCCAGGGCGAGGTGCATCGCGAGCAGGGAGGCGCTCTGGCCGGCGAAGGCGCCCGGCGCCTCGAGCTCCAGCGCGCGGCGCAGCCGTTCCTCGGCCAGGTCCCAATCCCCCCGCCAGTGGGCGGCCAGCCCCAGGTAGAGATGGCCGACGTAGAGCCAGGGCAGGCCGCCCTGCTCGCAGACGTCGATCATCGCGTCGGCCGTCCGTTCCACGAGGTCCAGGTCGCCGGCCATGACGCCCTCCCGACGGACCCGGTCGGCCAGGACCATGAACCGGGCGCCCAGGTGACCGAGCCGTTCGGCGAGGGGGGCGGCCCGGTCGATGAGCTCCGCGCCGAGCCGCGTACGGCGGATCGTCGTGGCTTGGTACCCGGCGAAGGCCAGCACGCTCGTGAGGTCCCACAGGGCCCCCTCGGCCTCGAAGACGGCCGCGGCGCCGAGGCCGGTGTCCACGCCGAGGGCGAACTCCGCGTACCCCATGTGATTGATCGTCTCCATGTGCAGGACGTCGGCCAGCGCCCGGGGCTGGGCCAGGGCGGAGGCGAGCTCCCGGGCGGAGGCGAACATCGCGGCGGCGGCGTCGTGGTCACCGGCCAGGCCCAGCACCCAGGCCGCCGCGCTGGCCAGCCGGGCCCGGTCGGCGTTGGGGAGGTCCCCCAGGGCGGCCAGTCCCCGCTGGGCCAGGGCGATGGCCTCCTCGAAGCGGGCCGCCCAGGCCAGCTGGTAGACCATCGCCCAGCACAGGCCCCCGACGGCATCCGAGCGCCCCAGGGCCTCGTACAGGCCGAGCGCTCCGTCCATCGCCCGGAGGGCCTCGTCCCACCGTCCGACGCTCCGCAGGGCCATGGCCTGCCGCTCCAGCAGGTCGGCCCGGGTCGCCGCGTCCTCCTCGGGGAGGAGCCCCAGCGCGTCCTCGTAGTGCGCCAGGGCCGCCTCGAAGGCCGCCGCCTGCATCGCCCGGTCCCCGGCGATCCGCAGGAACCGCACGAGGCGGCTCGGGTCGGCCCCGGGGCCGGACCTGGACAGGTGGTGGGCGAGGTCGGCGGCGTGGTCCTCCAGGTCGTCGGGGTGGGTCTCCTCCAGGGCGACGGCGGCACGGGCGTGGAGCCGCTGGCGGCGGAGCGTGGGGGTCTCGGCCAGCAGGGTCTGGCGGATCAGCTCGTGGGAGAACGACAGGCGGGCGCCCTGGGGCCGTGACGGCGTCACGAGGTGGACCCGCTCGGCCTCGTCGAGGGCGTCGAAGACGGCGTCCGGGGCGAGGCCGGCCACCCGCCCCACCAGCGAGGGGTCGAACGTCCTGCCCAGCACGGCCGCCGCCGCCAGGACCTCCCTGCCGGGGCCGGAGAGGCGGGCCAGCCGGGCCCCCACGGCCAGCCGGACGCTCTCCGGCACGTCGAGCTCGTCCAGCCGGAGGTCGGGCCGGAACCCACCGTCCGCGTCCAGGAGCCGGCCGGACTCCGCGAGGTGGGAGAAGACCTCCTCCACGAAGAACGGGTTCCCGTCGGTCTCGCCGTGGATCAGCCGGACCAGCCCCTCGGGCGGCTCGTGCCCGGCCATGGCCCCGAGGAGCGCCCCGACCCCGGTGCGCGAGAGCCGGCGGAGG
>DATLZP010000400.1:0-2887 GCA_035573935.1 Actinomycetota bacterium | reverse complement strand
CGGGGGAAGGAAGGGCCGGAGCGGGACGAAGGCCTGCCCCTCGGCCCCCGGGCGCCCGGTCCCCCGCCGGGGGGAGGGCGCCGCCCGCCGACCGTCGTCGTGATCGACGAGGACGACGTCGTGCTGCCCGAGCAGCCCGTGCCCGGCCCCCGCCCGGAGACCCCGGGGAGCGGGCTCGCGGAGGTGGGGAGCACGCTGCCGCAGGACAGGCCGCGGAAGCGACGGTGGAGGCTGTTCCGACGAGGGGGAGACGATCGATGAAGCGAGGAGGACTGGGACGGGGGCTCTCGGCGCTGATCCCCGGGGCGGTGGAGGAGGGGACCGGGCTCCTGGAGATCCCCGTGGGGGCCATCGCTCCCAACCCCAAGCAGCCCAGGACGCACTTCGACGACGACACGCTCGAGTCGCTCGCCCTCTCGATCAGAGAGGTGGGGGTCCTCCAGCCGATCGTCGTGCGCCGAGCGGGGGAGGGCTACGAGCTGATCGCCGGCGAGCGGCGGCTCCGGGCGGCCAAGCGGGCCGGCCTGGCCACGATCCCGGCGGTGGTCCGCGAGAGCGACGACCAGGAATCCCTCCGGGAGGCCCTGATCGAGAACATCCACCGCGAGGACCTGGGGCCCATCGAGCTCGCGGAGGCGTTCCGCGAGCTCCTCGAGGAGCTGGGGCTCACCCAGGAGACCCTCGCGGAGCGACTCGGCGTCTCCCGCTCCCACGTGGCCAACACGATCCGGCTCCTGGCCCTCCCCGCCGAGGTCCAGCAGCTCCTCGCGGAGGGGCGGATCCAGGCCGGGCACGGCCGGGCCCTGCTGTCGCTGGCCGACCCCGAGGCCCAGGTGTCCTTGGCCCTGCGGGCGGCCGCCGAGGAGCTCTCGGTCCGGGACGTCGAGGAGCTGGTCCGTCGCTACCTGGAGCATCCGCCGAGCGGCGGAGAGGCGACCGGGCGCGGGCCGGCCGAGCCCCCGGCGTTCGCCGAGGTGGAGGAGATCCTCTCCGAGCAGCTGGCGACCCGGGTGCGGATCCAGATGGGTCGGCGGCGGGGGAGGATCGTGATCGAGTTCGGCTCCCCCGACGACCTGGACCGGATCGTCAGCGAGATCGTGGGCTCGGGGCCGGGCCTGGCCCCGGGCTGAGCCGCCGGGGCGCCCCCGGCCCGCCCTCCCTCGCCGGCCGCCCTCCACTAGTCTGCGTCATACTAGTTCCCCGGGGCGAGCCGGGGGATGATCTCGGCCGCCAGGAGCTCGATCATCTCGAGGTCCTCGAAGAGCTCGTGGTTCAGGAAGAACCGCTGGACGCCCGCCTCGGCGTAGGCGGCCAGCTGCTCGACGGCGCGGTCCACGGTCCCCACGATCCGGTCCCGTCGGATCTCGGCGAGCCAGGCGTCGAACGGGCCGGCCTCCGGGTCCAGGGCGTGGGCCGCGCGGAGCCGTCGGTCGAGCTCCTCCTCGGTGGCACCGACGTAGCACCAGGTCATGAACGACGTCGTGACCTCGGCCTGATCGCGCCCGGCGGCCTCGACCGCAGCACGGACCCGGAGGAAGCGTTCCCGGACCTCGGGGGGCGTGCCACCGACCGTGTTGAACTCATCCCCCCACCGGGCGACGAGCCGCGCCATGCGGGGACGGCCGCTCCCGCCGACGATCAGCGGGGGGTGGGGGCGCTGCAGGGGGCGGTGGGCGAACCGGCAGCGGTCGAGGCGGTAGAAGCGCCCCTCGAACGTCACCTCGTCCTCGGACCACAGGCGGTGGACGAGCTCGAGCTGCTCGGCGAGCATCGCGGTCCGCTCCCCGGCCGGGGGGAAGGGGAAGCCGTGGGTCCGGTGCTCCTCGGTCCACCAGCCCGCGCCCATCCCGAGCTCGACCCGACCGCCGGAGATGTGGTCCACGGTGGTCGCGGCCTTGGCCAGGACCATCGGGTGCCGGAACGTGACGGGGGAGACCAGGGTCCCCAGCCGCAGCCGGCGGGTCCGGGCGGCGAGCCCGGCCAGCAAGGTCCAGGCGTCGAACGACCCGCGTCGCTCCGCCCCCATCACCGACAGGTAGTGATCCGAGGTGAACAGCCCCTCCAGGCCCAACCGCTCGCAGGTCTCGGCCAGCGCGAGCCACCGATCCCAGGAGATGCCCTCCTGGCCCTCGATCATCAGGCAGAACCGCATCGTCCTCCCCACTTGTGCCGGGACGATCCGCTAGCCTACGCTTGACGCACGGAACACCCTCCCCCATCCGAGGTGGCGCGGACGGCGAGCGCCCTCGTGCTCGGTGCGGCGCTGGGGCTCGTCCTGGTCGCGCTGGCCCGCCCCCGCCGCCGTTAGGCGCACGATGCCCGAGCGCATCATCGACGTGGACCTGGAGAGCTTCCCGCTCCTCCCCAAGCCCTGCATGACCTCGGTCTACTGGGAGCTGGCGCAGGACGTGGACCAAGCGGACGCGCCCTTCCACAAGGAGGAATGGTTCTCCTCGACGCTCCTCGAGTGGGGGCCCTGCGGCAAGCTGGTCGTCGAGGAGGGCACCGCGGTGGCCTTCGCCCAGTACGCGCCCTCGACCCTCTTCCCCCGCCTGCGCGACTTCGCCGCCGCTTCGGAGGCCTCGCCGGACGCCGTGTACCTGTCGTACTGCTACGTCGTGGACGAACACCGGGGCCAGGGCCTGGGGAGCCGCCTGATCCGGGAGGTGGCGCGCGACGCGGTGGACCGCGGCTACCGGGCGGTGGAGGCGGTGGGGGACCGGGCCTGGGAGGGGGGATGGGTCCTGCCGCTCCCGTTCCTCACCGCGAACGGGTTCCTGATCGTCCGGGACGACCCGCGGTTCCCGCTGCTCCGGTTGGATCTCCACGAGCGGCCCCGGCCGGCCGCGGTGGAGGCGGAAGCCGCGGTGCCGGCGCCGTCGATCTG
>DATLZP010000399.1:0-4738 GCA_035573935.1 Actinomycetota bacterium | reverse complement strand
GCCCCGCTCGGAGCGCTCCCAGGCCCGGACCAGGGCCTCCTGCACCGCGTCCTCGGCCAGGGCCCGGCTCCCGGTGACGAGCGCCACGGCGCCCACGATCCGGGCGTACGGACCATCCAGGAACCCCCTGAGCTCCGACTCCTCCAGCGCGCGGCCTCCTCGGTGCCATCCTCACTGACGCCCGAGGGGCCTGCGAGGTTGACGGGAGGGCGGATCCCGGTGTTAGCACTCCCCTCCCGAGAGTGCTAAACATAGGTGGATGGCGGATCGGAGCGAGCTCGGCGCCCGGAAGGCCGCGGTCCTGCGGGCCGTGGTCGAGGAGTACGTGCGCACCGGCGAGCCCGTGGGGAGCGAGACGATCGCCGAGCGCTCCGGCCTCGGCGTCTCCTCGGCCACGATCCGGAACGAGATGGCGGCCCTAGAGGAGATGGGCTACCTGGCCCACCCCCACACCTCGGCCGGCCGGGTCCCCACCGACCTCGGCTACCGCTACTACGTGGATCAGCTGCCGGCGGCCCTGAAGCTCCGGGAGGCGCAGCGGCGGGCCATCGCCGGGTTCTTCGCCCAGACGATGCTCGACCTGGAGGACGTCCTCCGGGGGACGACCCGCCTGCTCTCCCGGCTCACCCAGTACGCCGGCCTCGCCGTCCCCCCCTCCATCGCCGAGGAGCCGGTCCTTCGCCTGGAGCTGATCGACATGGGCTCCGCCCTCATGGTCCTGGCCGTGGGGCAGCACGGCCGGGTGGACAAGCGGGTCTTCGACCGCCCGGAGGGGCTGTCCGAGCGGGCCCTCCGCGACGCCGAGCAGCGCCTGCAGACCGTCCACGGCCGGCCGCTGGGCGAGGCCCGGGCCGCCGTGCTCCGGATGGCGGCGGAGGGGGCGGCCGAGGAGCGGGCCGTGCTGCTCGCCGCGGCCGACGCGCTGGGGGACATGCAGCGGACGCCGGCCGAGCCCCACCTGCTGGTGGGCGGCGTGGCCAACCTGGCGGAGGACGTGGCCCACTGGCGGAGCGAGACCGTCCGCCGGCTCTTCGAGGCCCTGGAGCGGGAGTCCACGCTCCTCGGCCTGCTCCGGGACGCGGGGACCGCGGGCGACGTCTCGGTCACGATCGGCACCGAGCACCCGGCCACGGGGGAGTGGCACGCGGCGCTCGTGGCCGCGCCCTTCCACGCCGGCTCCACCGCCCTCGGTACCATCGGGGTCGTGGGTCCGACCAGGATGGACTACCTGACGGCGATGGCCGCGGTGCGGGCCGTGGCCCGCCGCCTCTCCGAGCTCGCCACCGAGCTGGGCGCCTGAGCGCCGCCCGCCATGGCCGCCACCCGGGACCTCTACGAGATCCTCGGGGTGGACCGGAACGCCACCCAGGAGGAGATCAAGCGGGCGTACCGGCGCCTGGCCCGGGAGCTCCACCCCGACGTGAGCGCCCGCCCCGACGCGGAGGACCGGTTCAAGGAGGTCACCGCGGCCTACGAGATCCTCTCCGACCCCGAGAAGCGCCGGCAGTACGACCTGTTCGGCCAGCGGGGCGGGCCCCCGGGCTTCCCCTTCGGGGACGTGCAGGACATCTTCGACTTCTTCTTCGGGGGCGGCGGGTTCGCCCGGCCCCGGGCCGCCCGGCGCCGGCCCACCCGGACCCGGCGGGGGGAGGACCTGTACGCCCGGCTCCGGCTGGGGTTCGAGGAGGCGGCCTTCGGGGCGAGCAAGGACGTGGAGGTGGAGCGCCTGGGGACCTGCCCCCGCTGCGACGGCTCGGGGGCCGAGCCGGGGAGCGGGACCGAGCGGTGCGCGGCCTGCGGGGGCTCGGGCGAGGTCCAGGAGGTCCGGCGGAGCATCTTCGGCACCGTGATGACCTCGCACACCTGCATGGCCTGCGAGGGGACGGGGGAGCGCCTGTCCTCCCCCTGCCCGGCCTGCGAGGGGGACGGCCGGGTGCCGGTCCGGGAGACGGTGACCGTGGAGGTGCCGCCGGGGGTGGCCGACGGGCTGGAGCTCCGGGTGAGCGGCCAGGGGCACGCCGGCCGGGCCGGGGGGCCGCCCGGCGACCTGTACCTCGCGCTCGAGGTCCGGCCCAGCCCGCTGTTCGAGCGGCGGGGCCAGGACCTGTTCGCCGTCCTCGACCTGTCGATCGCCCAGGCCGCCCTGGGGGCCGAGCTCGAGGTCCCCACGCTGGACGGCTCGGAGCGGATCCGGGTGGAGCCGGGGACCGAGCCGGGGACCGTGCTCCGGCTCCGGGGCAAGGGCGTGCCCAACCTCCAGCGGCGGGGGCGGGGCGACCTGTTCCTCACGGTCCACGTCGAGGTGCCGCGGGACCTGGGCCGGGAGGAGCGGAGGCTCCTGGAGCGCCTGGCCGAGCTCCGGGGGGAGCGGGCCGGCCGGGGGAAGGCCGTCCCGGCCCGGCTCCGCCGGCCCTCCCCGGAGGCGCTGCGGTAGCATCTGTCCCCCCGTGACCCACGACTGCGCGTTCTGCCGGATCGCGGCCCGGGAGCAGGAGGCGGAGATCCTCCACGTCTCCGACCACGTGGTCGCCTTCCGCGATATCAACCCCAAGGCCCCCACGCACGTGCTGCTGATCCCGAAGGAGCACGTGGGCTCGGCGGCCGAGCTCGACGACCGCCACGGCCCGATGCTGGCCGAGCTGTTCCAGACCGCCGCCCACCTGGCCCGGGCGGAGGGGATCGACCGGACCGGCTGGCGGATCGTGGCCAACGTCGGGCCCCACGCCGGGCAGTCCGTGCACCACCTCCACTTCCACCTGCTCGGGGGGCGGCCGATGCGGTGGCCGCCCGGATGAGGGGGGGTAGGATGGGCGCCGAGGGAGGGGCCACGGGGGCCCCGGACGAGGGGAGGGCCGGGGAGCCCTCCAGGGAAGGACGGTTGGCCAAGGCCGCGAGCGGCACCAGCCAGGTGAGGATCCTGGTCCCGGGCAACCAGCCGATGGTCGCCCTGCTCGGCCAGCGCGACGACTTCCTGAAGCTCGTCGAGTCCGCGTTCGACTCCGAGATCCTGGTCCGGGGCAACGAGATCACGATCACCGGCCCGGCCGCCGAGGCCGAGCGGGTGGGGGTCCTCTTCGAGGAGCTGATCGCCCTCCTGGAGCAGGGCCACGAGCTCACCGCGGCCTCGGTGGGGGAGACGATCGAGCTGATCAAGGGGGAGGAGGCCCGGCCCACCGAGGTGCTGGGCGACGTCCTGCTCCCCACCCGGCGGGGGAAGGGGATCGCCCCCAAGACCCTGGGCCAGAAGCGGTACGTGGACGCGATGCGCCGGGCAACGGTGACGTTCGCCATCGGCCCGGCCGGGACCGGCAAGACCTACCTGGCGGTGGCCACGGCGGTCCGGGCCCTCCAGGACCGCCAGGTGTCGCGGATCATCCTCACCCGGCCGGCGGTGGAGGCCGGGGAGCGGCTCGGCTACCTCCCCGGCACGCTGTACGAGAAGATCGACCCCTACATGCGCCCGCTCTACGACGCGCTGTTCGAGATGACCGGGGCCGACTCCCTCCCCCGGCTGATGGAGCGGGGCACCGTGGAGGTGGCCCCCCTGGCGTTCATGCGGGGCCGGTCGCTGAACGACGCGTTCATCATCCTGGACGAGGCCCAGAACACGACGCCGGAGCAGATGCAGATGTTCCTCACGCGCCTGGGGTTCGGCTCGAAGGCCGTGGTGAACGGCGACGCCACCCAGATCGACCTCCCGGCCGGGCAGCCTTCGGGCCTCCTCGTGGTGGAGGAGATCCTCCGGGGGATCGAGGGGATCGAGTTCGTGCACCTCGGCGCCCGCGACGTGGTCCGCCACAAGATCGTCCAGGAGATCGTGGAGGCCTACCGCGTCTACGGCGAGCGCCGGGCCCGGGCGGGCCAGTGAGCGGGCCCCACCAGCGATGAGCGACGACGACGGCAGCCATCCCCGGGTCCTGATCTCGAACCGGCAGCCCCTGCCCGTGGACCAGCCGTCCCTGGCCGCCCTGGCCCGGGAGGTGCTCCGGGCGGAGGGCGTGGAGCGGGCGGAGCTCTCGGTCTCGTTCGTGGAGGACGCCGAGATGGCGGACCTCCACCGGCGCTACCTGGGGGAGCCCGGCCCGACCGACGTGCTCGCGTTCCCCATCGGGGAGGACGACGGGGAGGGGGTCCGGGTGCTGGGCGACGTCGTGATCGCCCCGGCCTACGCGGCGCAGCGGAACCCCGACCTCCCCGCGGAGCTCCGGCTCCTCCTGGTCCACGGGATCCTCCACCTCCTGGGCTACGACCACGAGGAGGAGGGGGAGCGGCGGGAGATGTTCGCCCGGCAGGAGCGCTACTCGGGGGTGCGGGTGGCGTGATCTGGCTGGGCGTCGCGGTGGCGGTCCTCGTCCTGCTGGGCTCGGTGCTGGCGGTGGCGGAGGCCGCGCTCACCCGGATGTCGCGGGTCCGGGCCATGGCCCTCCGGGAGGAGGGGAGGCGGAACGCCGCCCTCCTGGAGCGGATCGAGGCCGACCCGCCCCGGTACCTGAACTCGATCTACCTGGCGGTGATGTTCGCCCAGAACGGGTCGGCGATCCTGGTGGCCATCCTCTCCGAGCGCCTGTACGGCAGCCTCGGGGTCACGCTCGTCTCCGTGGCCTTCACGCTCCTGTACTTCGTCGTGGTGGAGGCGATGTCGAAGACGTTCGGGATCCTCCACAGCGACCGGGCCGCGCTGCTCCTGGCCCCGTTCGTGTGGGGCCTGGGGCGCCTGCTGGCCGTGCCCACCCGGGCC
>DATLZP010000398.1:0-4413 GCA_035573935.1 Actinomycetota bacterium | reverse complement strand
CCTGGCCGACGCGCTCCGGAAGCGCGCGGACGAGGTCCTGGACCGGTACCGGGAGGATGACGCGGAGGAGGTGGTCGCCCGGTCCGAGGACCTCTTCGAGGAGCTGTCGAAGGGGGTCGAGGAGGGGAAGGTGGATCCGGTTCGGGCCGGGCGGATCCGCCGCGCGTTCGACGCGATGGTCTCGCTCATCGTGGCCGAGCTCCCCGGGCCGACGCCGGAGGAAGGCGGAGGGGGCCCCGGGTCCGGCGGACCCGGCGGCGGACCCCCGCCCCATGCCGAGGCCGACGGTCGGGGGGAGGACTGATCCATGGGGACCTCGGTCGGCTCGAGCGGGACGGATCGGCATCCGTTCGAGGAGGTCAGCACGACCGACCCCTCCGCCGGGAGGTTCGCCCAGCTGCTGGCGCCGGACGCCATCTTCCGCAGCCCGGTGTTCGTCCACCCGGTGACGGGTCGGGACCCCGTCGCGGAGATCCTGGAGACCGCGCACGGGATCTTCGGACGGCCCGCGTACCGACTCCGGCTTCGCGACGGGCCCCACACGGTCCTGCTGTTCGACGGTGAGGTCCAGGGTCAGGCCCTCCAGGGGGCGGTCGTCCTCCGGGAGGACCCGACCGGCCGGATCGGCGAGTTGACGGTCCTGATGCGCCCGCTCCCGGTCGTGCAGCGCTTCGCGGAGGAAGCGATGCGCCGGCTGGGGCTGACCGAGGCCGACGACAGCCCCTGGGACGGCTGACGTCGAGGGCGGAGGGGCGCCGGGAGCGTGCGTCGCTCAGGGCCGGGCCGCGTCGAGCTCCCGGGCCAGCGTCTCCAGGTCCAGGCCCTCCGCCCGGGCCCGCAGGTCGAGGTAGAGGAGCGCGGTGACGATGGCGGTGAACGGGGTGGTGATCACCTGCGCCACTGCCCCCAGGAGCGCCTGGACGACCCACCCCGACCCGGCCGCGAGCGCCGTGAACAGGTTCGACACCAGGCTCACCAACAGCAGCGCCACGATGAAGGTCCCGAAGACGTGCCAGCCGTGGCCGCGGACGAGCGACCAGGAACGGGACAGGGCCTCGCCCCCGCGGCGCCGCTCCACGACGAGCGCCGGCACCGCCATCGACAGGCGGACGAGCACGATGATCCCGGGCACGATGAACAGGAGGAGCCCGGCGAACGTGGCCAGGGCCACGAGGAGCCCGATCCACAGGATCGACCAGACGCGGGCCAGCCCGAACCGGTAGCTCTCCTCCACGCTCGGCTCCCGCCCCACCACCGCGACGACGACGGCCCAGACCAGGGCACCGATCAGGAGTTGGGTGATGAGGAGCGAGAAGATCCCGACGATCGCCGAGGCGGCGATGGCCCGCCCGCCGGCCGCCGTGACCTCCACCTCCTGCCCCCGGACCCGGAGGCCGCCCGCCGCCAGGTCGGCCAGGGCGTACTGGAGCAGGGTGAGGGGCACCACGACGATGGCCACGAGCCGCAGGAACGTGGCCCAGTGCCTCCGGTAGAGCTGGAAGGCCGCCGTGAGCAGCTCCCCGACGCCGCGGGGGCGGAGCGACGGCGGCGGGGGCAGCGGCGCTCGTTCCTGGTCCATCGGCACGCTCCTTCCCTGGCCGGCCAGGAGCCTACCCTCCCGAGCCGGTCCGGGCGAGGCGGCCTCAGTCCTCCCACCCCGGGGGCAGGGAGGCCACCGGCCACGTGGGGTCGGGGCGCCATCCGGTCCACGAGCCGTCGAAGGGCGGCCGGCCGGCCTCGACCTCGCGGATCACCCGCTCCGCCTCCCGCCGGATCGCGTCGGCCCGGGTGGGGGAGAAGAGCCCTCGCCGGACCGCCTCCTGGAGCAGCTCCTCGTCCTTCAGCCGCCACGTCCCGTCCGGCTCCACCAGCACGTCCAGCACGTGGTCCACGTAGTCGAACCCGAGCGGCGTGGGGACGAGCGGGCTCTGCAGGTTCACGTACCAGCCCAGGAAGCGATCCGCTCGGTCGAAGCGGAGCAGGACCGCGTGGGGGATGCGGTCCCGGGCCAGCGAGAGGACGCGCACGTCGCCCACGGACCGCTCCCCGAGCGTCCACCCCCCGTCGGGGAGCTCCAGCGGCCGGCCGTCCGGGCCGAGGGCCACCCGGGCCCGGGCTCCGGCCGGGACGTGGAACATCCGGATGCCGGGATCGTCCCGGACGACGATCGCCGGGCGGGCGGCCCACACCCGTCCCCCCCAGCGCTCCCGGAGGACCACCACGTGGCCCGGACGCCAGCCCACGGGCTCCACGATAGGGCGTGCCTTGACGGGCGTCGGCGGGCGGCGGTACCGTCGAGCTCTCCCGAACGTACGTTCGAGGCGCGGTCGGAGCGGACGATGTCGAAGCGCTACGACGAGGAGGTCGAGGTCAGGGTGGAGCGCGACGCGGGGATGCCCACCGCCTTCACGTGGCGGGGCCGCCGGTACGAGGTCGTGGACGTGATCGGGCGGTGGCGGATCGAGGGACGGTGGTGGGCCGACGGTAGGGACCGGGAGTACTGGCGGGTGGAGGCGAGGGGGGGCGCGGTGTGGGACCTCTACCACGACCGCCTGCGGGACCGGTGGCACCTGGAGCGGCTCTGGGATTGAGCCGCCGGCGGGCGGTTCAGCCGGTCCCGGGAGCGCGCCGCTCGGCGTCCCTGGCCCGGAGCTCCGCCCCGAACCGGGCGGCCCGCAGCACGACGTCCACGAGCAGCCCCGCCGGCCCGCCCTTCACGATGTAGCAGTAGGCGCCGGCCCCCATCGCCTCGTCGGAGAGCGCCGCCTCGTCGTAGGCGGTGAGGATCACCACCTGGATGTAGGGGAACCGCTCCCTGATCCGGCGGGTGGCCTCGATCCCGTGCATCACGGGCATCCGGTTGTCCATGATCACCACGTCGGGGACGAGGCGGGAGACGGCCTCCAGGGCGGCGGCGCCGTCGCCGGCCTCTCCGGCCACGGTCACGTCGTTCTCCTCCAGCAGGTCGCGGAGGTCGCGGCGGACCGTCCCGTCGTCGTCGACGATCACCACCCGGGGGCGGGCCTGCCCGGGACCGGGGGCCAGCGAGCCCCGAGCGGGGGCGGTGAGCGGCGACGCGGTCTCCGCGGCGTCCCCGGCCCGGACCACCGCCTCGGGCGGCGGCGGGCCCGGGACCGGCCGGTCGAGGAGGAGGACGGTCCTCACCCGTGCCCCCCGGGGTTCGGCAGGACCGCCTCGAGCGTCGTCCCCCGTCCCGGCGCGGACGAGATGCGGAGCGATCCCCCGGCCATCTCGACGCGCTCCCGCATGCTGGCCAGCCCGAAGTGCCCCGTCCGGACGAGCTCGGGGCTGTCGGTCGGCTCGAAGCCCACCCCGTCGTCCCGGACCACGAGCCGGGCCGTGCCGTTCTCGGAGAGGACGGAGACCCAGACGTTCCCCGCCCGGGCGTGCTTGATCGCGTTCGTCAGGGCCTCCTGCGCCACGCGGTACAGCACGACCTCCACCTCCCGGTCCAGCCGGGAGGCGAGGTCCGTCCGGACCGTGCACCGGAGCCCCGTGGAGCCCTCCAACGCCCGGACGTGGTCCCGGAGGGCGGCCCCGAGACCGCTCTCCTCGAGCACCGGGGGGCGGAGGGAGCGCACGACGTCGCGGATCGCCCCGATCTCCTCGGCCATCCCGGCCTGGACCGAGCCCAGGAGCTCTCCGGCGCCCGCCGCATCGCCGCGGCGGAGCCGGCCGGCTACCCGCTCCAGCTTGAACGTGATGGCCGTGAGGCGCTGCAGCGGCCCGTCGTGGAGGTCGCCGGCCACGAGGATCCGCTCCCGCTCGGCGGCCCGGATCGTCTGCTCCAGGAGGCGGCGGCGTTCGGAGGCGATCGTCTCGGCCGTCCGCCGCTCCAGGGCGGCCATCTCCGAGCGGCGGCGGGCCCGGATGAAGAGGCCGCAGAGCAGGACGGCCCCCACGCCCCCCAGGACGACGAGCCCCACCGCCAGGCGCACGGCCCGATCCCCGTCCCGGGCCACGCGGAGGACGACCGGTTGGGCGTCGTCGATCGCTTCCTCCAGGTCCCGGAAGGCCGGCTCCACCCGCGCGTCGTGGACCACGCGGGCCGCCGCGATCTCGCCGTCCAGGAGGTGCTGGTAGACGGCCTCGATCGCCCCCCGGTAGCGATCGTAGGCGGCCCGGATCCGCGCCACCGGGCCCCTGGGGAGCGGGAGCCAGGACACCTCCGCCAGGTCCCGTGCCATCAGGCTCCGGGCCAGGTCGCTCTGCACGAGCACCTCGGCGGAGAGTTCCCCGTCGGCCACGGCCTTCATGTCGAGCGCAGCGTGGCGGTGCGCGTTCCCGATGATCTCGGCGAACAGCAGCTCGGCCCGATGGCCGGCCAGCGCCCGCTCGTACGTCGAGAGGATCACGGCGCCGGCGGCGAGGACGGCCGCCGCGCACAGCACC
>DATLZP010000397.1:0-10745 GCA_035573935.1 Actinomycetota bacterium | reverse complement strand
CGTGCCGATGGCGCTCGTGGTCCTCCGCTCCCCGAAGCGCTCGCCGGCCATGGAGAACCGGATCCCGCGATCGCCCGTGGCCGTGACGATCGCCACCCGGACGACCTGCCCGTTCCACCGGAACCCCCGGAGGACGTACGCCGAGGTGCGCACGCCGCGGGCGGGCTCCACCCCCGCCCCGGCCCGGGCCGGCGCCAGCAGGACGGACCCAGCGATCAGGAGGGGTCCGCACCAGGCGAGGGGGCGCAGGGAAGCGTGGGTGTGCTCGCGCACAACGGGCGAGTCTACGGCCCCGGCACCCGGGTGCAAGGACCCGGGGGCCCTCATCGTCCGGGCCGACGAGCCCGGACGAGGCTCAGAGCGTGAGCAGCGTCCGCAGCTTCTGGACCGCGACCGTGATCGCCGGCAGCTCGGGCGCGCTCTCGGTGCCCACGCGCGAGCACAGCCGCCGGTACCGCTCCACGGCCTGGGGCCGGGCCTCGAGGAACCGGGTCACGGCCTCGTCCGGGCCGGCCCCGGGCGGGGCCTCCGCCAGGGCCCGCTCGGCGATCCGCCGCCGCACCAGGAGGAGGTCGTCCTGGGTGGCCTGGAGGGCCCATCGGTCCCACCGCGACCCCGCCGGGAGGTCGGACAGCCGCTCCTCCAGCCAGTCGATCCCGAGCTCCTGACCGAGCAGCAGGAACGCCCGCAGCACCTCCTCCACGGGTCGCCCGGTGACGCTCGCCACCTCCACCGCGTTCGGGGCGTGAACCAGGGCCGGCTGGAAGACGTGGCGGCGGGCCACCGCGTCCGGAACGCCTCGGGCCACGAGACGGCGGGCGGCCCGGTCCCGGCCCTCGCGCCAGGCCGGGGGAGCGAGCGTCGGCAGGGCCTCGGCCACCCGAGCGAAGCCGTCCCGCGAGGCGTCGATCCGTTCCGCCATCCCCACGGCCACGTGCCCGAGCTCCCAGCGCGTGACGACCTCCACCAGCCGGTCCACCCCCTCCATCAGCTCCCGGAGCAGGTCCGGCGGGAGCGATCCGACCAGCTCCTCGATCGCCTCCCACCGCTCCACCGCGCCGGTCACGTCCCGCGCCACCCGGTAGGCCCGAACCACGTCGGCCGGCTCGGCTCCCGTCTCCATCGCCAGGCGGGAGACGAACGTGATCCCCATCGAGTCCACGACGTCGTTGGCGGCGATCGTCGCGATCAGCTCCCGCCGGAGGGGGTGCTCGACCACGAGGTCCGGGAACCGCTCGACGATCGGGGCCGGGAAGTACGCGCGCAGGTCGCGCTCCAGGTACGGATCGTCGGGCAGGCCGGAGGACAGCAGGGCGTTGGCCAGGCTCCGCTTCGCGTAGGCCAGCAGCACCGCGAGCTCGGGTCGCACCATCCCCCGTCCCGCCCGCCGCCGCTCCGCCATCTCCTCGGTCGAGGGGAGGGCCCACAGCTCACGCTCGAGGATCCCCTCGGCCTCGAGCGCGCGCATCAGGTCCTCGTAGGACTCCATGCGGTCCGGCGACCGCTCCACCGCCTGGGACAGGATCTGGGCCTGGAGGAAGTTGTCGTAGAGCACGTGCGCCACCACGTGATCGGTGACGCCGTGGAGCAGCGCGTTCCGCTCCTCCAGGGAGAGCCGACCCCGCCGCATCGCGAGGCCCAGGAGGATCTTCAGGTTCACCTCGTGGTCGGAACAGTCCACCCCCGCCGAGTTGTCGATGAAGTCGGCGTTGATCCGCCCGCCGGCCATCGCGTACTCGACCCGGGCCCGTTGCGTGAACCCCAGGTTCCCGCCCTCGGCCACGACCCGGCATCGCAGCTCCCGGGCGTCCACCCGCACCGCGTCGTTCGCCCGATCCCCCACGTCGGCGTGGGACTCCGTCGAGGCCTTGACGAACGTGCCGATGCCGCCGTTCCAGAGCAGGTCGACCGGGGCCCGGAGGATGGCCCGGATCAGCTCGTCCGGGGTGAGCTCCTCCACGTCCTCCAGGCCGAGCGCCAGCCGGGCCTGGGCCGAGAGGGGGATCCGCTTCGCCGTCCGGGGCCACACCCCGCCGCCCTCCGAGATCCTCGTCCGGTCGTAGTCGTCCCACGAGGAGCCGGGCAGCTCGAACAGCCGCCGTCGCTCCGCGAAGCCGACCTTCGGGTTCGGCGTGGGGTCGAGGAACACGTGGCGATGGTCGAAGGCGGCCACCAGGCAGAGCTGGTCCGACAGGAGCATCCCGTTGCCGAACACGTCGCCCGACATGTCGCCGATCCCCACGACGGTGATCGGGGTCGTGGTGGGGTCGGTGCCCATCTCGCGGAAGTGTCGCTTCACGGACTCCCAGGCACCCCGGGCGGTGATCCCCAGGGCCTTGTGGTCGTAGCCGGTGGATCCCCCCGAGGCGAAGGCGTCCCCCAGCCAGAACCCGTAGGCCTCGGCCACCGCGTTGGCCACGTCGGAGAACGACGCCGTTCCCTTGTCGGCGGCCACCACCAGGTAGGGGTCGTCCTCGTCGTGCACCCGGACCTCCGGGGGGTGGACGACCTTGCCGTCCACGAGGTTGTCGGTGAGGTCCAGCAGGCCCTCCATGAACCGCACGTAGCGCTCACGGGCCGCCTGGGCGGCGAGCGGCGGGCCGGCCGGGGCCCGCTTCACGATGAACCCGCCCTTGGCCCCGGTCGGCACGATCAGGGCGTTCTTCACGATCTGGGTCTTCATGAGGTCCAGGACCTCGGTCCGGTAGTCCTGGCGGCGATCCGACCAGCGGATCCCTCCCCGGGCCACCCTCCCCGCCCGCAGGTGCACCGCCTCCACGTCCGGGGAGTAGACGAAGATCTCGACCAGCGGGGTGGGCCGCGGCATCTCCGGCACGTCGGCCGAGCGGAACTTGAAGGCGAGCGTCGTCGCCCCCGACCGGTAGGCGTTCGTGCGCACCGTGGCCTCGATCAGCCCCAGGTGGCTGCGGAGGATCCGGTCCTGCTCCAGGGACGAGACGGCGTCGAGATCGGCCTCGATCTCTGCCCGCAGGGCGGCCGCGGCATCCGGGTCCCAGGGCCGGGCAGGGTCGAAGCGCAGCTCGAACAGCCGGACGAGCTTGGCCGCGATCCCGGGGTGCGCGGCGAAGGCGTCGTTCTTGTAGTCGGCGGTGAAGTGCGCGCTCACCCGGTGGTGGTACTTCCGGTAGGCGCGGAGGATCTCCACCTGCCGCCAGTCGAGGCCCGCCGTCACGACCAGCCGGTTCAACGAGTCGGACTCGGCCCGCCCCCGCCAGACCGCCGCGATGGCGTTGGCCACCCGCGGGCCGTCGCGGTCGGCGTCGAGCGGGCGCCCGTCGGGGCCGAGGACGCCGAAGTCGTGGAGGAACCGGTCGTCCTCGGCGCCGTGGAGGTGCGTGGGCACCTCCTCCACCACCCGGAGCCCCAGCGCCTCCAGGATGGGGACGACCTGGGAGAGCTGGATCCGCTCCCCCACCCGGTACAGCCGGATCCGGGTGAGCGTCTCGCCCTCCACCTCGCGATTGACCACGCCGACCCCGAACCCCGCGTCCCCGGGGCCGAGTCGCTCGAGGTGGTCGATGTCGAGCACGGCGAGATCGACCGGGGTCGACGCGCGGTAGGGATCCGGGAAGCGCGGGGCCCACCGTTCGAAGAGCGTCGCCGCGCGCTCCCGGCCGTGGACCGCCACGAGCCGGTCCTGGAGCCGGTCCTCCCACGTCCGGCACAGCTCGACGACCTCCCGCTCGAGCTCGTCGAACGAGACGTCGGGGATCCGTCCCTCGGCCACGTGGACGTCGAAGTGGATCGCCGCCAGCTGCCCCTCCCCGAGCGAGAGGTGGTAGTCGACGCTGGAGCCGTGGAAGCGCTCCACGAAGAGCTCCTGCAGGCGCTTGCGGAGCTCCGCGTTGAACCGGTCCCTGGGCAGCGCGACGAGGAGGGACACGCTCCGCCCGTACAGGTCGCGCCGGACGAACAGCCGCACCCGCTGCTGGTCCTGGAGGTGCAGCAGGCCCATCACGGAGGCCCGGAGCTCCTCGGTGCTCGCGGCGAAGAGCTCGTCCTTGGGGAAGCTCTCGAAGATCGAGACCACGGCCTTGTAGTCGTGGGAGCCCTCGTACAGGTCCTCCGCCTCCAGGATCCGGCGGAGCTTGCGGCCGAGGAGCGGGGTCCGCGACGCGGGCTCCATGTAGGCCTTCGAGGTGAAGAGGCCGACCATCCGGCACTCCCCCACGACCCGACCGGGCGGGGAGACGCGTCGCACCCCGATGTAGTCCATCCGGGCCCGGCGGTGCACGGTGGCCGGCCGGTTCGTCTTCGAGTAGATCAGCTGGTCGCCGCCCTCGATCCGGGCCCGGAGGTTGGGTTCGATCGTCGAGAGCGGCACCGGCCGCTCGTAGCTCGACCAGCCGGCCTTGGAGAGGATCCCCAGGCCCGACCCGGGGACCACCCGCAGGGCCCGCCCCTCCGGGGTGTCGATCAGCTCGTACTCCCGGTAGCCGAGGAAGACGAAGTTGTCGTCGAGGAGCCACCGGAGGAAGGCCACGGTCTCGGCGATCTCGTCCTCGCCGTAGAGGGGGGCGCCGGCCCGGGCCACCTCGATCATCCGGCCCACGGCCTCCCGCATCGCCTCGAAGTCGCGGACGGCGAGCCGGACGTCGCCCAGCACCGCACGGACCGCCCCCTCCAGCTCGGCCAGCTCGCCGGGGGCGAGGCGACGGTCGAGCTCGAAGTGCATCACGGACTCGCGCGAGGGGGCCTCCCGCACCGGCAGCACGCGGGCGATCCGCCCGTCCGAGCCCCGGTCCAGACCGATCACCGGATGGACCACCCTGCGGACCCGCAGCTCCCGGGCCTGCAGCTCCTCGGTCACCGAATCGAACAGGAACGGCGAGTCCGGCGTGTTCGTCTCGAGCACCGAGCCCAGCGCCCGGTACCCGTGCTCGGCGATCGTGGGGTCGAAGGCCCGGACGGCGACCTCGCCCCGACGGGAGTCCGCCAGCTCGAAGGCGCCCAGCACCTCACCGAGCAGCTCGTCGACCGAGCGCTCCGAGAGGTCGTGGGGGTCGATCCGCTTGGTGTAGGCCAGGGCGAACCCGCGCAGGACGGCGGCCCGGTCCGGCGAACGCTCGGCGATCCGCTCGAGCAGCGCCCCGAGCGTCGGGTGGGGCCCCGGCGGCGCCTCCCGGTCGGCGACGCTCACGCCGCCATCCTACCCGCCCGCCTGTCCGCCCCCTCCCTGCTCCGGCGCCCCCTCGGCGGGCGGCGCCTGGTCGGCGGGACCGGTCCCGGCGGCGGCGCCCCCGCCCTCGGCCGCCCGGGCGGCCTCCGCCTCCTCGGCCGCCTTCGCCTCCTCGATCTGCCGCTCGAGGTCCACGATGGCGGCGACGAGCCGGTCCACCTCGTCGCTCACCCGGGCCCCGGTCGTCCGCTCCCGGACGATCAGGTACCCGAGGTCCTTCGCGTGCTCGTCGGCCTTCCGCCGCAGCTGGAGCTGCCCGACCTTCGTCTGGACCTGCGCCGCTCCCTTCTTGAGGTCGGCGGCCACCTGTTGCGTGGTCTGCTTCACCTTGTCCAGGAAGCTCATCCCTCACCTCCGTGCCTCGCCCTCCCCCACCGTAGCGAGGAGGCCCCGCCTCCGCCACCCCCCCTGGGCTCGCATCCCCCGGATGACCGAGGGGCGGCTCCCCCAGAGCGGCGCGGGCGAAATCCTCCGACCGAGCCCTCCAGTTCCGGGGGGGGAGATGCCGAAACCTCGGTTGACTAGTCGGGCCGGGAGGCCGGCCCGACGACCGAGGGGAAGCCATGACCGGGACACAGGTGGCGGACAGGACCCAACCGCTCCTCCGGGACGCGTTGTTCCGCAACGTGGGACCGCTCGTGGGGGCCACGTTCTCCGCCCTGCTCGCCCTGGCCATCGCCCAGGCCACCGGGGACGGCGGGCGACTCTTGATCCAGGCCGCCACCCTCACGTGCCTCACGGTCTCGGCGCTGCTCCTCGTGCCGTGGGACCGCCTCCCCCCCTACGCGCAGGTCGCCCCGGCCGTCTCGTACGCGGCCGTGGCCTTCCTGATCCGGGAGGCGACCGGAGGCCACGACTCGATCTACGCCCAGCTGGTGCTGGTCCCGATCCTCTGGCTCGCCGTCTACGGCACGATCGTGGAGGTGGCGGCCGGGGTCGCCTCGGTGGGGCTGATCCTCATCTCACCGCTCCTCCTCGTCCCCGACGCCGCCCCGGAGTGGCCGCGCACGCTGCTGCTCCTCGTCGTCACCTGCCTGGTGGGCTTCGGCGTCCAGCGGCTCTTCGACTACCTCCGCCGGCACGCGGACCAGCTGGCCCGCCTGGCCCGGACCGACCCCCTGACCGGTGTCAGCAACCGCCGGGCCTGGGAGGAGGACCTGGAGATGGCGATCGCCCGGGCCCAGGACGGCCGGACCCCGATCTGCGTGGCCCTGATCGACCTGGACCGGTTCAAGGAGTACAACGACGGCAACGGCCACCAGGCCGGCGACCGGCTCCTCAAGGAGGTCACGGCCCGGTGGCGGGCCGTCCTGCGGGACGGTGACGTCCTGGCCCGGCTGGGGGGCGACGAGTTCGCCGTGATCCTGCCGGGATGCCCTCTGGACGCCGCCCAGCGGATCGTGGAGCGGCTCCGGGAGGGGGTGCCGAGCGGGCAGACCTGCTCCACCGGACTCGCCTCCTGGAACGGCCTGGAGAGCGCCCCCCAGCTGATCGCCCGCTGCGACGCTGCCCTGTACCAGGCCAAGGAGGCGGGCCGGAACCGCATCGTGGTCGCCGCCTAGCGGCCCGAGCGCCGGCTCCGCAGCGCGCCCGGCGCCGCCTAGTGCAGACGGCGGTTGTGGGGCGACCCCTCCGCCGCTACGGTGTGGCCTCGGACCTCGACCCCTGGGAGCCCGTGACGCACGAGCCCGAGACCACCGAGACGATGCGGGACGCGCCCGCCGCCCTGACGGCGACCCCGGCGCGCCGGCAGCCCCCCGCCGGGGACCGGACCCGGCGGGTGGCGGCCAAGGTGCTGCACTTCGCCCTGGCGCTGTTCCTGTTCATCCTGGCCATCCAGCTCATGAGCAAGGGGGCGGCCGCCGTCTCCGGGGACATCCGGGGGAAGTTCCCGTTCGCCAACGGCCTGTCCACCCTGGGGTTCGGCTGGCTCTCCGCCTACGTCGTCCTCTCCGGGTCCCCGGTGGCCGCGGTGGCCCTGAACCTGCACCACGCGAACACGATCAACGACCTGCAGACGTTCACGATGCTCTCCGGCTCCCGTCTGGGGGCGTCGTTCATCGTGCTGCTCGTCGGGTTCCTGTACGCGGTGCGGCGGGAGGGACCGCGGAGCCGTTCGATCGGGATGGGCGTCCTGGCCCTGTCCCTCACGGCGCTCGTCTACCTCCCCGGGATGATGATCGGCTACGTCCTGGTGAAGGGCGGCGCGCTCGCGGCGATCCGGTGGGAGGCCTCGTCCGAGCTCCTCTCGGTGATCGACCTGGTGTGGGGGCCGGTCGTGGGGTTCCTGGCCGGGTCGAACGGCACCGGTGGGGTCGTCCCCGGGGCCCTCCTCCTGCCGCTCGGCCTGGGGATCATCCTCGTGTCGTTCAAGCTCCTCGACACGGTCCTACCCGAGATCGACGGGGAGCGGCACGCGGAGCAGAACGCGCACTGGCTCCGGCGGCCGTGGCCGATGTTCTTCCTGGGGTGCCTGGCGGCCACCCTCACGCTGTCGGTGTCGGTCGCCCTCACCGCGCTCGTGCCGCTGGCCAGCAAGGGGCACGTCACCCGCCGCGAGGTGATCCCCTACATCATGGGCGCGAACATCACGACGCTCGCCGACACGCTCGTCGCGGCCATGGTCCTGGGCGACCCGGTCGGGGTCCAGATCGTGCTGGCCGAGGCCATCGGGGTGGCCCTGGTCTCCCTCTTCATCCTCGCGTTCCTCTACCCGCCGGTCTCCCGGAGCATCATCGCGCTGGACGACTGGGTGGTGCGGACCAACCTCCGGCTCTGGCTGTTCGTGGCGTGCCTGTTCGTGGCGCCGGTGTTCTTCCTGTTGTCCGGGCTGGTCCTGGGGCCCGTCACGACCTGACGTGGGAGGGGGCGCCCCCTCAAGGGGGCGCCCCCTCACGGTCCTCCAGCCCTCTCAGGCGCCCGGCACCACCAGCCGGTACATCGCGTCCTGGCGCTTCCCGTCGTGGAAGTCCCCCGTGTAGAAGTCGACCTGGGGCGCCGTGGCGTCGGCGTTCAGGCCGGTCCACGTCACGTGGATCCGGTCCAGCCCGTCCACGGCCAGGCCCGTGTAGTCGCCGTGGAAGACGTTGCAGTCCTTGCCCTCGGCGTCGGTGACCGGGGGGTCGCTGTAGCCGCGCGGCCCGCAGACCGCCGGCCACGCCGTCGTGTACTGCCCGGCCCAGTGCGTGACCGAGACGTCCACCAGCTCCGGCGGTCCCAGGCGCCGGAGCCCGGCCCCGTCCCAGAGGACGTGACGGAAGACGTCGTTCGCGGCGGCGGGGGAGGACGCACTCACCCGTCCCGGGACGACGGTGTCCCGGTCCCAGGCCACGACGAGGGTCCCGTCGGAGAGGAACCCGCCCCAGGGGAACCACTCGTGCTGGCCGGTGTCCGAGCCGACCTGGGTCCGCCGGGACCAGGTCTGCCCGCCGTCGGTGGACTCCACGACGTAGACGTCGGTGTCGGAGCCGGGACCCGCCCGGCACGGGTCGTAGAACGGCGGCTCCCCCGGCAGCGCGGCGAAGCAGAGGGTCGTCGCGTTGGGGTTCGGGCGGCCGCGATCGGCGAAGACGATCGCCAGGTGCTGGGGGTCCGAGGGGTCGACCGCGATGTTCCCGGCGGCGGTCCACCGGATCTGGTGCCCCCAGATCGTCTGCCTCGCGATCACCGAGAACGGCATGTCGGAGAGCCCGTCCTCCAGCTGGACCACCTGGACCGGGTCGGACCAGGTCCGCCCACCGTCCCCGGACCGCACGACCATGATCTGGGCGTCGAAGTCGCACCCCACCTCCCAGGCCCCCCCGGCCGTCTCGCAGGTCGGATCGTTGGGACCGTTCTGGTAGTTGTGGAAGTGCACGTAGACCGTGCCGTCGGACGCCACGACCGGGTAGCTGAACTGGTCCTCGTCGCACTCGGTCCCGCTCCCGGTGGACTGGAACGTGCAGCTCGGGTGGGACCCCGAGATCTCCGTGGGCGGGGACCACGTCACCCCGCCGTCGTCCGACCAGCTGATGTAGATCGGCGACTCGGCGTAGCTGCCCTGCGAGCCGTTGAGGAACCGGGTGGCGGTCACGTAGATCCGCCCGAAGTAGGGCGATCCCCGCCAGTTGTCGACCGCGATGAATTCCTTGTCCCAGAACACGGCCCCCGTGGCGGGCCCGATCCCGGCCCCCTGGCCCTGGAATACCGTCACCGGCGGCTCCCAGGTGACGCCGCCGTCGAGCGAGCGGCTCACCGAGACGTCGCCCTGGGAGACGAAGAACCCGCCCTGGCCGGAGACGTTCTCGAGCTGCGCCATCAGGGCCATGCTGCAGGTGGCGGAGGCGTCGTCGCCGCAGGGCCCGGGGAACGCCGCGTCGAAGGCGGGGGCGGGATCCCCGGCGCCGTTGCCGGAGCGCATCGGGACCTGCCCGTCGAGCCAGGTCCGACCCCCGTCGAACGAGGTGAAGAAGCCCGTGGGAACGATGGCCTGCCGGGCCCCGGTCGAGTTGTTGAACCGGTAGTAGTAGTCGTTCGACCCGGCCAGGACGTGGTCCGCGTCGAGCGGATCCACCGCCACGGCCACCTCGTTGTCGGGCGCGAAGTCCTGACCGAACTCCGTCGTGTTGCACGACAGGTCCACGGCTGCCTGGGTGGGATCGACCCCCGCCTCGTTCCCCTGGCACCGGAACCGCTCGATCTGCTCCTTGCTGAACTGCCCTCCCGACGTCCCGGGCAGCACGTCGTACTGCCGGATGTCGGGGACGAGCTTCGTCGCGATGAGTCGCGACGTGCTGAACGGCCGATCCCGGCCGGCTGCCGGTACCGTGAGCGCGGCGAGGACGGCCACCGTCGCCGTGACGACCACGATGGTTCGACGCATGACACCCCCTCCGAGAGTCGCGGTCGGGTCCGACGGTAGGAACGCTCTCCGCGTTGCGCAAATCCGCAGGTCAACGCCCCTTTCCGCCACCGCTAGCGACGCGCCGCGCGTTCGCCCGGAGGGCGATACTTCCGGGATGCGCTCGGCGGGACGGGGAGGGCCGCTGGTGCTCGGCGCGGCCGTGCTGTGGGGGACCACCGGGACGGCCCGGGCCCTGGCGCCTCCCGGCGCCTCCCCCGAGGCGGTGGGCGCCGTCCGCCTGCTGGTGGGGGGGATCGCCCTGCTCTCCCTGGCCTCGGCGACCGGGGCGCTCCGGAGGGGAGGCACGTGGCCCCGGGCCGCGCTCGTCGTGGCCGCGGTCGGCATGGCCGCGTACCAGCCGCTCTTCTTCTCGGCCGTGGCCCGGACGGGGGTCGCGGTCGGCACCGCGGTGGCCATCGGCTGCGGACCGGTCCTGGCGGGCGCCGTCGCCTGGGTCGCGCTGGGCGAGCGCCCCGGGGCCCGCTGGGCCGTGGCAACGGCCCTCGCGGTGGCCGGGACCACGCTCCTCGTTCTCGGCGGCCGCCGGGCCCCGAGCGACCCGATCGGGGTGGGGCTGGCCGCCGGTGCCGGGCTGGCCTACGCGACCTACGCCGTGGCCAGCAAGCGCCTCCTCCGGGCCCGGCCGCCGCTCGCCGTGGCCGG
>DATLZP010000396.1:0-2240 GCA_035573935.1 Actinomycetota bacterium | reverse complement strand
GCCCGCCCCCGAGGGCGGGCCGCCCGCCTTCCGAGGGACGGCGGCTCAGGCCGCGACGGAGCCGGCGCTCGGCGCCTCCACCGCCACCGGCACGCGGCGCAGCGCGTGGACCACCAGGCCGACGCAGAGGCCGAGGACCAGCGCGCCCACGCCGGCCAGGATGCCGTCCGGGGCGAAGCCGATCAGCGCGTCGACCGAGTAGGCGCCGGGCCCCGTGAACGCGATCGCCGTCGCCGCGGTGGCGAAGGTGAGCGGCAGCTCGTAGCCCCCGTTCGCGTTCCACACCCCGTTGCGGAGGTGCACGGCCAGCGTCGCGTTCAGCATGACCCCCACGATCGCGGCCGCCGCCAGCGGGGTGAGGAAGCCGAGGGCGAGCAGCAGGCCGCCGACCGCCTCGGCCAGCCCGCCGATCGCCGCCCACCGCCGACCCGGCCGGTAGCCCAGCGACTCCAGCCAGCCGCCGGTGCCATCGAGTCCGTGGCCGCCGAACCAGCCGAACAGCTTCTGGGTGCCGTGGCCCACGAACAGGGCGCCGACCACGACCCGCAGCAGGAGCAGCCCGACCGACACGGTTCCTCACCTCCTTTCCCCGTGGTCCGTGCCCCTGGTCCCGGGGGCGGCCCTCGGGGGACCGCTCATCCCGGGGCCGGGGGGATCAGGCGGCGAGCGCCTTCCGCTCGCCGCCTGCCACCTCGACCGGGATCTTCCGGGCCTCACGGACCTGGTACGGGACCGTGACCTCGAGGATCCCGGCCTCGTACCGCGCGGAGAGCTTCTCCGCCTCGGTCCCCTCCGGGAGCGCCAGCTCCCGCTCGTAGGTCCCGTAGGTGAACTCGCGGCGGACCGGCTCCACGCCGTCCGGCAGCTGGAGCGCCCGGTCGGCCCGGATCCGGAGGACGTTGTCCTCGATCGTGACGTCCACCTGCTCCGGGTCCACGCCGGGCAGCTCCACCCGGACCACGAGCTCACCGTCCCTCCGCAGGACCTCCACGGGAGGGGTCACCCGCGCGTCGCGGGTGGGCGTGCCCCAGAAGCTCCGCCCGAAGAGGTCCGCGAAGTCCCGCTCGATCCGGCGGAACAGCTCATCCACGTCGGTCCACGTCCGAGCGAGCATCGCGCATCACCTCCTTCCGGACGAGCCTTCCCGGACCGTCGGTCCGGCCTTCCACCGAAGAGAGATGACGCACCCGGGCGGGCGTTTCTAGGGGGTCCCCGGCTCCCCGGGGCGGGGGACCACGGCCGGAGGGAGGGGCACCCGGACCCCCCGCTGGTCCAGCCGCCGGGCGATCCGCTCCCGGAGGGAGCGCTCGGCGTCCCACCGCTTGGAGGGCCGGGTCTCCGCGACCACCCGGATCACGAGCGCGTAGTCGGCCATGGCCTCGATCCCCAGGATGCTCGGCCCGTCCATGATCCACTCCCGGAGCAGCGGGTCCCGGCGGACCTCCTCGAACAGCTCCTCCAGGATCTGCCGGACCCGCTCCACGTCCTCCCCGTAGGCGATCCGGACGTCCACGATGGCCCGGGCCCAGCCCCGCGACCGGTTCGAGACCACCTGGATGTTGCCGTTGGGGACGACGTGGAGCGTGCCGTCGAAGGCCCGGAGCACCGTGACCCGCAGCGTGAGGCTTTCCACCTTCCCGGCCACCGGGCCGGCCGTGGACTGGATCTCGACCGCGTCGCCCACGCCGAACTGGTTCTCCAGGAGGATGAAGAAGCCGGAGAGCCCGTCCCGGACCAGGCTCTGCGCCCCGAAGCCCAGGGCCACGCCGGCCACGCCGGCGGAGGCCAGGAGCGGGGCGATGTTCGTCACCTCGTTCAGGACCATCAGGAGGGCGATGGTCCAGATCACGACGACGGCGGCCGCCGAGAGCGCGCTGGTGAGCGTGGCCACCCGCTGGAGGTTCAGCTCCTGGGTGGCGCTCGTCATCCCCTCGAGCTTGCGCCGGAAGCGCCGGACGAGCAGGCGGGCGACCACGGTGACCACCACGGCCACCCCGACGATCGCGAGGACCTTGACCCCGTGGGCCGCGAACCAGCCCGCGGCCTCCGCCGCCGCCTGCGTCGGCTCCTCCACGGGCCACCATCCAACCGCCGGGCGAGCCGGGCGTCAAAGACGATCCCCCGGGCCGGAGCCGGGGCAGGTGGCTCAGGTTCCCCCGGCGGGAGCGGCGACCGGGCCGCCTACCGCCGGCCGCCCGCCTCCTCGAGGGCCCGGCGGACGAGGACCTTCGCCAGCTCCC
>DATLZP010000395.1:0-4394 GCA_035573935.1 Actinomycetota bacterium | reverse complement strand
GTGCCGCTCGTCGTCACCGCCGCCGCCGGTCGGCCGGTGGCCTTCGCCATGCCGAGCGCGGCGAAGGCAGAGGCCCGCTCGTCGAGGTGCACGTGGACCCGGACCCGGTCGTCCCGGGCCAGGGCCAGCGCGATCGGCGTGGAGCGCGACCCCGGGGAGAGGCAGGCGTGCTCCAGGCCCCCTCGGACGAGCTCGTCCACCAGGAGCGCGCAGCAGGCCAGCGCCACGTCCCCGGCCGGTGCCGTCATCGCCTCCCCTCAGGCCGCCCACAGCCCCAGCGCGAGGAGCGCGCCGAAGGCCGCGTGGAGCAGCGCGGTGCCGGTGAGGACCGGGACCAGGTCCCGGCCGGTGGCCCGCCCGGCCTCCTCGAACGGCCGGATGGCCAGGGGCCAGGACGCCAGGGCGAGGAGGCTCCACTCTGACAGCCCGGCGTCCGGCGCGGCGATCCCGATGAGCACGCCCCCCACGACGACGGCGAACGCCCCGGTCACGGTGGCCCGGTAGAGGAGGCGGGTCCGCCGCTCGCCGAGCCGTACGGCGAGCGTCCGCTTGCCGGCGGCGGCATCGGTGGGGATGTCGCGGAGGTTGTTCGCCACGAGGATGGCCACGGCCAGGAGGCCCAGCGCGGCCCCCGCCCACCACGTCGCCGCCGGCACCCGCTCCGCGAGGACGTACGCGGTCCCGCAGGTGGCGAAGGGCCCGAAGAACACGAACACCATCGGCTCGCCGAGGCCGAGCGCGCCGTACGGCCGCGGTCCCCCCGAGTAGAGCCCGAGCGCGAGCATCGCCGCCGCCCCCATCGGCACGAGCCAGAGCGTCGTGGCCAGGGCCAGGGCCAGCCCGGCCAGCCCGGCCACCGCCACGCAGGCCAGGGCCGCTCCGGCCACGGCCCGGGGGGAGGCCGCCCCCGAGGCCACCAGCCGCGGAGGGCCCAGCCGGGATCCCGTGTCCACGCCCCGGACCCCGTCGAAGTAGTCGTTGGCCAGGTTCACCCCGACCTGGAGGCCGAGCGCGACGAGGGCCGCGGCCACCACCCGCCAGGCCTCAGGGCGGACCTCCGCGGCGGCCGTCCCCACCAGGACGGGGACCAGCCCCGCCCCCAGGGTCCGGGGGCGGGCCCCCCGCCACCACGTCCGGAGGGGGGCGCCCACCGGCTCAGGGCCGACGGGGGAAGCGGGAGAAGTCCGGGGGGCGCTTCTCGAGGAACGCGTCGCGGCCCTCCTGGGCCTCGTCGCTCATGTAGTAGAGGAGCGTCGCGTCTCCCGCCAGCTGCTGCACGCCGGTGAGCCCGTCGATGTCGGCGTTGAACCCCGCCTTCAGCAGGCGGAGGGCGAGGGGGGAGAGCGCGAGCATCTCCTTGCACCAGGTCACGGTCTCCTCCTCGAGGCGCTCGAGCGGCACGACCGCGTTCACCAGCCCCCACTCGAGCGCCCGACGGGCGTCGTAGCGGCGGCAGAGGAACCAGACCTCCTTGGCCCGCTTGAGCCCGATCGTGCGGGCCAGCAGGCCTGCCCCGAACCCGGCGTCGAACGAGCCGACCCGGGGACCCACCTGGCCGAAGACGGCGTTCTCCGCGGCGATCGTGAGGTCGCAGACCAGGTGGAGCACGTGCCCGCCGCCGATCGCGTACCCGGCCACCATGGCCACCACGGGCTTCGGCAGACGGCGGATCTGCACGTGGAGGTCAAGGACGTTGAGCCTGCCGATCCCCCGCTCGTCCCGGTAGCCGTCGTCGCCCCGGACCCGCTGGTCCCCCCCGGAGCAGAACGCCAGCGGGCCGCGGCCGGTGAGGATGATCGCCCCGATCCCGGGGTCGTCCCGGGCCAGGTCGAAGGCCCGGGAGAGCTCGAAGAGGGTCGTCGGGCGGAAGGCGTTCCGGACCTCGGGCCGGTCGATCGTGATCTTCGCGATCCCCTCGGCGGTCTCGTACGCGATGTCCTGCCACTCGCCCCAGGGCCGCCAGTCCAGGGCGGGCCGGATCGGGTCGTCGGCCGGGTCCGTCCCCCGTCGGTGTTCGCGCGTCTCATCCATGGGACCGTTCACTCCGAGAGCGTCCGCTCGTACGGTCCGCTAGCCTAGCCGATGCTCGTCCCACCGTGTCATGGCCGCCGTCGATGCGCTCGGTCGGTTGACCCCTGGGGAGCTCGTCGCGTTCGACGTCCCCCCCGGGCCGGCCTGGCTGCCGGCGCTCGCCGCCGCGTTCGAGGCGGGCGGGGCGGTCCTCCCCGTGGACGCCCGCCTGGCCGGGCCGGAGCGCGAGGCGCTCCTGGCGTGGGCCCGGCCGACGTACGCCTTCGACGGCGAGCGCGTGGTGCGGCTCGCGGACGGCTCGCGGATCGACCCGTCGGTCGCGCTCGTGGTCCCGACCTCCGGGACCGGCGGGCGGCCGAAGCTCGTCGAGCTCTCCCGCGCGGCCGTGGAGGCGGCCGTCCGGACCTCGGCGGAGGTGCTCGGTGCGGGGGCGGGGGATCGGTGGCTCTGCTGCCTCCCGCCCGCCCACGTGGGCGGCCTCCTCGTGCTCCTCCGCGGGGTCGTGCTGGGCGCGACCGTCGCGGTCCACCCGCGGTTCGACCCGGCGGCGGTCGCCGCCGAGCCGGACGTGGCGTTCGTCTCGCTCGTCCCGACGATGCTCGCCCGCCTGCTGGATGCCGGGGCCGACCCGGCGCGGTTCCGGGCGCTCCTCGTCGGCGGCGCCGGCCTGGACCCATCCCTCGCGGAACGGGCCGCCACCGCGGGGGCGCGGGTCGTGGCGACCTACGGCTGCACCGAGAGCTGCGGCGGGGTGGTCTACGACGGGCGCCCGCTCCCCGGGGTGGAGGTGCGGATCGGGGAGGGATCCGAGATCCTGCTCCGGGGCCCCACGCTGACGCGCGGGTACCTGCGGGACCCGGCGGGCACGGCCGCCGCCCTGCGCCGCGGGTGGCTGCGGACGGGCGACGCCGGGCACCTGGGCCCGGACGGTCTCCTGGTCGTCCGGGGCCGGCTGGACGAGGCGATCCGGACGGGCGGCGAGCGGGTCTGGCCCCAGGAGGTGGAGGTGGCGCTGGCCGATCACCCGGGGGTGGCGGAGGTGGTCGTCGCCGCCCGACCCGACCCCAGGTGGGGGGAGCGGGTCGTCGCCTTCGTCGTGCCCCGCGACCCCTCCCGCCCCCCGTCGCTCGAGGACCTCCGCGACCACGCCGCCCGCCGCCTGGCCAGGTTCAAGCTCCCCCGGGAGCTCGTGTTGGTCGAATCGGTCCCCCGGACCGGATCCGGCAAGGTCCGGCGGGGCGCGTTGGCCGACCCCGCCGGCGGGGATCCGCCCTAGAACTCGCGGTCCGACGGACCGCCCTCGGAGACCGCCGCCGTCGCGCAGGGGTTCCCGGCCGCGTCGGTCGTCCCCGCGGACGGCGTCCAGCTCATCGTCCGGGCGGCGTTCACGGCACGCGTGGCTCCGCTGGGGGTCCCCAGCGTCACCGTGATCGTCCCGCCGGCCTGCACCATCGTGGAGCCCGTGAAGTCCCGGTCGGCCGTCACGTGGTTCCCGTTGAGGTCCACGCTCCCCAGCGGGAGCACCGCCGCCCCGCTCGCCGTGCGCACCTCGAGCAGGTCGCTCCCTCCGTTGTCCACGATCCGCACGCGCACGGTCGTGGCCGAGCCGGTCCAGCCGGCGAGCACCGATCCGGGGTCGACCCGCTCCGTGAACCTGAACGTCACGGTGTCCCCGGCCTCGGCCTGGCCGGGGGTGGTCCCTCCGTTCGCCGTCTGGACGTCGGCGCCCCTGGGCGGCGTGTTGTCCACCAGGACCGAGAACCCGCCCTGGACCACGGCGTTCCCGGCGCCGTCGGTCAGGGCGAGGGAGTATCCGCGGCTCCCCTCGGGCAGGACCGCGTCGGCGGTGAGGAGAGCGCTCCGGTAGGCGTAGGCCACGCCCTCGACCGACCAGCTCCCCGCGGCCAGAGGCACGGCCGTGGCTCCGGCCTGGATCGCGCGGACGTCGGCCGTCACGGAGGCCACGCCGGACGCGGGGTTCCCGTCGTCCGTCACGTTGGCGTACACCCGGAACGTGCCGCCCTGGCGGATGGCCCCTGCCAGGGACCGGCCCTCCGTCGCGATCACGGATCCCCAGGCCCGTGGGGGGACGAAGTCCGGCACGGCCGAGAAGGAGTTGCCGGCGTTCGAGGTCAGGGAGGAGAAGGCGGCGCGGGTGGTCCCGCCGCCGATGCCGAGGACCAGGCCCAACCCGACCAGGGCGGCGAGCGGGCGGAGGCTACGCGGCGGCCGCACCGTCCGCCTCCTCCGGGGCCGGCCGCCAGATCCGCCACAGCTCGTGGAGCCCGAGCGCGACGGCCGGGACGACGACGAGGAGGATCCTCCCCACCGGACCCCGGGCCCAGTGGAGCGCGTAGCCGAGG
>DATLZP010000394.1:0-15527 GCA_035573935.1 Actinomycetota bacterium | reverse complement strand
GAACCGGGAGGAGACGCTGTCGTTCCTCGAGGAGCACCGGCTCCCGCTCGTCTGCGTGGACATGCCCCAGGGGTTCGACTCGAGCCTCCCCCCGATCGCCGCCGCCACGGCGGACGACCTGGCGATGATCCGGTTCCACGGGCGGGATCCGGAAGCCTGGGCCCGGAGGGACGCCACGGCCGCCGAGCGCTTCAAGTACCTGTACGACCGTCGCGAGCTCGAGGAGTGGGTCCCGAAGATCGGATCGCTCGCGGAACGGACCCGCGAGACCCACGTGCTCTTCAACAACTGCTACCGCGACTACGCGGTCAGGAACGCGAAGGACCTCCAGGGGTTGCTCAGGTTGGAGTAGACAGGAGCCCCGACCGTTCGTCCCCGGTGCGCCCGACGGCGCGGGCCGTGCGGAACCGCCGCGGGCTCGAGTGGATCAGCTCCAGGACCTCCCCGAGCCGGGGCCGGGCCATGGCGGCCCCAGCATGGCCGGGCCGGTGGCCCGCGAACCCCCGGCGATCCGCGGGCCCTCCCTCGGGGCGCCACGGAGGAACGGGTAGGCTCGGGAGCGTGCTCGGCCGGGGGTGGCGCATCGGGAGGATCGGCGGCGTGCCGATCACGCTGGACGCCTCCTGGGTGTGGGTCGCGCTTCCCATCACCTACACGCTCTACGTCCGGGCCCGCCTGCGGAACCCGCACCTCGGGGAGCCCGAGGCCCTGGGGCTCGCGCTCCTCGCCGCCGTGCTCTTCTTCGGATCGGTCCTGATCCACGAGCTGGCCCACGCCGGGATGGCCCGGGCCAAGGGGCTCCCGGTCTTCGGCGTGCGGCTGCTCTTCTGGGGCGGCGCCACCGAGACCCCGGCCGACCGGGGAGGGGCCACGACCCAGCTGCTCGTCTCGGCGGTGGGGCCGGCCAGCAACGGCCTGCTGGCCCTGGCCTTCTGGGGCCTCTTCCTCGCCACGCGGTCCCTGCTTCCGGCGGTGTCGGGGGCCTTCGGCTACGTGGCCTGGGTGAACGGCTTCCTCGCCGTGCTGAACCTCCTCCCCGGCTACCCGCTCGACGGAGGGCAGATGCTCCGGGCCGTGGTGTGGCGGCTCACCGGGAGCCGGGCCCGGGGGAGCACGGTCGCCGGCTGGGCGGGCGTGGCGATCGGGGCGGCCCTCGGCGTGGTCGGTGTCCTGGCGCTCCGCGACGGCCAGGCCGGGTTCGGGATCTGGCTCCTGTTCATCGCCTGGTTCCTGATCCAGGCGGCGCGCAGCGCGGGCGATCGGGAGTCCCTCCGGGAGCGGCTCTCCACGGCCCGGGCGGCCGATGCGATGCGGTCCCCCGACCCCGTGGTCCCCGGGGGGATCTCCCTCTCGGAGGCCCTGGACCGGTTCCTCCGGGGGCGGGAGGAGGAGACGTTCCCGGTCGTGGAGGGCGGTCGGCTCGTGGGCGCCGTCTCGTTCGGCTCCGCCCGGCGGGTGGGCCAGGTCGACCCCCTCCGGCCCGTCCGCGACGCGCTCCTGCCGCCCGAGGAGGTCCATACGGTCGAAGCGACCACGCCCCTCGACCAGGTGGCGGAGCTGGTGGCCGGGGGCCGGGAGGCGTTCGTCGTGGACGACGGCCGCCTCGTCGGCCGGATCGAGGGGAGGGACCTCGCGCGGTGGCTCGGGGCCGCCCGGACCGGCCCGGCCGCGGCCCTCGACGTCCCTCCCCGGCCCGACCGTCCGGCCTGAGGCCGGAGCGTCGGCGGCGGGGGGTAGCATCGGCCCGTGCCGTTCTCCCCCCATCCCGCCCAGGCCGAGGTCCTCGCCCATCGCCGCGGACCGCTCCTCGTCACCGGTCCCGCCGGGACGGGCAAGACGACCGTCCTGCTCGAGCGGTTCGTCCGGCTCCTGGAGGAGGGGGCCGACCCGGAGCGCACGGTCCTGGTCCTGGGGTCCCGGCGGGCCCGGGATCGGGCCAGGGAACGCCTCCGGGAACGCCTGCAGCGTTCGCTCCCGTCGCTCCTCGTGACCACGATCCACGGCGTGGCGCACCGCGTGCTCGCCGTCCGGCACGGAGCGGTCGGCTACGCGGAACCCCCCCGGGTCCTCTCGGCGCCCGAGCAGCTGGCCCGGGTGCAGACCCTGCTGGCGGAGGAGGACCCGGCGGACTGGCCGGCCTACGGGTCGCTGCTCGGCATGCGGGGGTTCGCCGACGAGGTCCGCCAGCTCCTCCTCCGGGCCCAGGAGGCGATGCGCCCACCCGAGGCCATCGCGGAGGCGGCGGAGGCCCGGGGGCTCAGCGGGTGGCTCGAGCTGGCCCGCTTCTACGGCCGGTACCTCGAGGTCCTGGCCGATGCGCGGGAGGTGGACTACGCCGGGCTCGTCTGGCAGGCCGCCCGGGCGGCCGGCGGGGGGCCGCGGCCGTTCGACCACGTGCTGGTCGACGACCTCCAGGACGCGACGCTCGCCGGCGAGGAGCTGCTCCGGGCGCTGGAGCCGGAGAGCCTCGTGGCCGCCGGCGACCCGGAGCAGCACGTGTTCTCGTTCCAGGGGACCACCGTTCACCCCCTCCGGCGGTTCGCCGAGCGGTTCGCCGGGGCGCGCCCGGTGGAGCTCGTCACCCGTCACCGCTCGCCCCGGGGACCGGTCCTCGAGGCCTGGGCCGCCCCCCACGAGGCCGAAGAGCTCGCCGCCGTGGCCCGGGAGCTCCGCCGGATCCACGTGGAGGAGGCCGTCCCCTGGGAGGAGATGGCCGTCGTCGTCCGCCGCCAGGGCCCCGAGGTCACGGCCCTGCTCCGTGCGCTGGACGACGCGGGCGTGCCCCGGACGGTGCCGGAGAGCGGGCCATCGCTCCGGGTGGAGCCGGGCGTGGTCCCCTACCTCCACGCCCTGCGGTGGCTGGCCCGTCCGGAGGAGCGGGACGGGCTCGTGGAGACGCTCCTCACCTCCGAGCTGGCCCGGCTGTCCCCCGCCCAGGCCCGCAACCTCGTCCGGGCGGCCCGGGCCGACGGGGGCGGGCCGGCCGACGCCCTGGGTCGGACCGATGCCCTGCCGCCGGACCGGGCGGAGGAGGTCGCGGCGCTGGCCGCCGTCCTGGGGCGGGCCGGCGCCGTGGCCGACCGCTCGGTGGTCGAGGCGTTCAAGCTGCTCTGGGGAGGGCTCCCCTGCTCCGCCCGGCTGGTGGCGGAGGCCGACCGGGACCCGGACGCCGCCCGGGACCTGGACGCCGTCGTGGCCCTGGCCCGGGCGGTGGAGGAGGCGGGCCACGTCCCCGTGGACGCCTTCCTCGCCTCGTTCGGCGACGGCACCGTGGGGCCGGGCGAGGGGCCCGCCCACCGGGGAGACCTCCACGCCGTCCACGTCCTCACGGCGCACGGCGCCGCGGGCCGCGAGTTCGACACCGTGATCGTCGTGGGGGCCTCCGAGGGGAACTTCCCCAGCCTCTCCCGGCCCGAGCCGATGTTCGACCTCGACGTGTTGGACCGGGCCCGCACCCGCTCCGAGCGGATCCGGGACCGGGTGGAGGACGAGCGCCGGCTGTTCCGGATGGTCGTCGCCCGGGCCCGCCGCAGGGCGCTGCTCACGGTGGGCGACCGCCACGCCCAGGAGGACGGGGAGACCACGCGCTCCCGCTTCGCCGACGAGCTGGGGGTGGTCTGGACGCCGGCCCCGGCCGGGCCCTTCGAGGCCCCGATCTCGACGCTCGAGGCCGCCGCGGCGTGGCGTCGGGAGCTCGCCGACCACGGGGCGGCTCCCCACCGCCGGCTGGCGGCGCTGGACGGGCTCCTGGCGCTCGGCGCCGAGCCATCCGCCTGGTGGTACCAGCGGGACTGGACCGACCCGGGGACGCCCCTCCGGGAGGAGGTCAGGGTCTCCGCGTCGCGCCTGGACGTCCTGGAGAACTGCGAGCTCCAGTTCCTGCTGGGCCAGGAGCTCGGGCTGGAGCCGCCGGCCGGCCACTACGCCTGGGTGGGGCACCTGGTCCACCGGCTGATCCAGGACGTCGAGGAACGGAAGCTGCCCCGGGACCTCGACCGCGTGGTCGAGGAGGCCGGGCGGCGGTGGCGGCCGGGCGAGTTCCCCTCGCGCACGATCTCCGACACGTTCCGGCGCCTCGTGACCGAGGTGATGCTCCCGGCCTGGTTCGCCGAGTACGGCGACGCCCCCGCCGTGGCCACGGAGCGTTCGTTCGAGTTCGCCTTCGAGGGCGCCACGCTCCGCGGCTACATCGATCGGATCGGAAGCGTGCAGAGCGGCGGCTCCCAGATCACCGACTTCAAGACCGGGAGGAGGCGGAACGCCCGCCCGGCCGAGGAGAACCTCCAGCTCGGCGTGTACTACCTGGCCGTGAACCACGCGGAGGAACTGGTGCCCTTCCGGCCGGTCCGGGCCGTGGAGCTCGTGTTCCTCCGGGACCGGGGGTTCCGGGGCGACGGGATCGGCCGGCTGTCGATGGCGTTCACCGGCGGGAACGAGCCGGCGTACCGGGAGGCCATGGTGGAGCGGATCCGTGAGGGGATCGGCCGGCTCCGGCGGCTGTACGCCGAGGACGTGGTGCGGCCGAACCCCGCGGCGAACTGCCGGTTCTGCGCGTTCAAGCCGCTCTGCCCCCTCTACCCCGAGGGGCAGGAGCTGTTCCCGCCCCACGCCCCGGTGGAGGCGGCCCCGTGACGACCCGGACCGTGCCCCCCGAGATCGTGGCCGCCCTGGGCGCCGAGCCCACCGAGGAGCAGTGGCGCGCGATCTCCTGGCCCCTGGAGCCCTACGTGATCGTGGCCGGGGCGGGATCCGGCAAGACCTCCGTGATGGCGGCCCGGGTGGCGTTCCTGGCCCTGGCCTGGAAGGGGGTCGTGGAGGGCGACGGCGTGGCCCCGGGGAACGTCCTCTGCCTGACGTTCACGAACAAGGCCACGGAGCACCTGGCGCTCCGGGTCCGGGCGGCGCTCCGCCATCTCGAGCTCCCGGAGGGCGAGGAGCCGGAGATCCAGAACTACCACGGGTTCGCGGCGCAGGTCCTGGAACGGCACGGGCTGCTGATCGGGGTGGAGCCCGGGCAGCGGGTGCTCACGAACGCCCAGCGACAGGAGCTCGCCGCCCAGGCCCTGGACCGCGTGACGTTCGAGCACCTCGAGGTGGAGTGGCTCCCCTCGGCCGTGGACGCGGTCCTCTCCCTGGCCGACCAGGCGGCGAACCACTGCGTGACCCCGGAGGAGATCGAGGCCTTCGCCCGGGAGCGCCTGGACGCCCTGGCCCGCCACCGGAGCGACCGGGCCTACCGGGCCGCGCTGGACCGGATCGACCTGGCCCGGGCGGTGGCCGCGTTCCGGGACCTCAAACGGGAGCTCGGCGTGATCGACTTCGGTGACCAGATCGCGTACGCGCTCCGGATCGTCGAGGAACGGCCGGAGGTGGCCGAGGAGTACCGGGGCCGCTACGGCGCGGTCCTCCTCGACGAGTACCAGGACACGAACGTGGCCCAGGCCCGCCTGATGGCCGCCATCTTCGGCCGGGGGTTCCCGGTCACGGCGGTGGGCGACCCCGACCAGAACATCTACGCCTGGCGCGGGGCCAGCCTGTTCAACCTGCTGCGGTTCCCGCTGCAGTTCCCCCGGGCCGACGGCACGCCCTCGGAGAAGCTCCCCCTGTACAGGAACTTCCGCTCCGGTCGGCGGATCCTGCTCGCCGCGGACCGGGTGCTCGAGCCGCTCCCCGCCGGCCAGCGGCCCGACCCCGGGAAGCGCCTGGAGCCCTGGGAGCCGAACGGGGAGGGGGAGGTCGTCCTCGTCCGCCACCCCGACGAGTGGACCGAGGCGTCCTGGGTGGCGGAGCGGATCCGCCGGCTCCACGAGGGCGGGGTCCGCTGGGCGGACGTCGCCGTCCTCTGCCGGAAGAGCCGGCTGTTCCTCCCGCTCCAGGAGGCCTTCGCCGAGCGCGGCATCCCGGCCGAGATCGTGGGGCTGGCCGGGCTCCTCAAGGTGCCGGCCGTGGTGGAGGTCCTGGCCTGCGCCCGGGCCGTGGCCGACCCCTACGCCAGCGTCGCGCTGGCCCGGATCCTCCTCGGCCCGCGGTACCGGGTGGGGTTCAAGGACCTGGCCCGGGTGGCGGCCTGGGCCAAGCGGATGAACCTGCCGTTCCTGCGGAGCGAGGACGAGGACGAGGC
The DNA here is from genome assembly GCA_035573935.1 of Actinomycetota bacterium. Classification (GTDB taxonomy): domain Bacteria; phylum Actinomycetota; class UBA4738; order UBA4738; family HRBIN12; genus DATLZM01. Next base: position 9,406 of record DATLZP010000394.1, on the reverse strand, counting down.
CGACCCCTTCCTGTTCGCCGAGGCCCTGGAGCACCTGGACGAGGTGGAGGGGCTGTCGGAGGAAGCGCGGGAGCGGCTGGAGGCGTTCCGCGCGGAGCTCGACGACCTCCGGGCCATCGCCGGGCGACCGGTGGGGGAGTTCCTGGCCGAGGTGATCCGGCGGACGGGCCTCCTGGCCGAGCTCGACGCGAACCTGGACCGGGAGGTCGCGCTCGCCACCCGGCGGAACCTGGCCGCCTTCCTGGACGAGGTGGCCGCCTTCACCCCGGTCCAGGGGGAGCTCACGCTCCGGGCCTTCCTGGACTACGTGGACCTCGTGGAGCAGGCGGAGCGGGAGGACTGGTCGCCGGTCCAGCCGTCGGAGGCCGACTCGGTCAAGGTGATGACGATCCACCAGGCCAAGGGGCTGGAGTTCGACCACGTCTTCGTCCCCGGCCTGGCCCGCGACATCCTCCCCGACCTCACGGTCCAGCAGAACCCGGCGGAGCGGGGGCGGTCGCTCGACTTCGAGCTCCGGGGCGACGCCGACATCCTCCCCCGCTTCGACGGGAACCTGGCGGCGTTCAAGGACGCCCTCCGCAGGCAGGAGGAGTACGAGGAACGGCGGACGCTCTACGTCGCGCTCACCCGGGCCCGGCGGAGCCTGTCCGTCTCGGGCGCCCACTGGTACGGGGAGGGGCAGAAGCCGAAGGCGCCAAGCCTCTTCCTCGACGAGCTGGCGGACTGGGCCGAGGAGACCGGGCTGGCCTCGGTGGACCGGGGCCCGGGGGAGCCCGGCGAGGAGAACCCCCTCCTCGGCTACCGGGAGCGGTTCGTCCGGGACTGGCCGGGGCCCGCCCTCCGCGACGAGGCCGACGCGCTGTTCCCCCAGGGGTGGCGCCGGGCGGCCCTGGAGGCAGCCGGGGCGGGCCGGGTCCCCCCGGCCTGGGTGGAGGCCCTCGACGGGCCGGAGCGGGACGCGTACCGTGGGCTCGCGGCGGAGCGGAGCACGCTCGCCGCGTCCCTCGTGGAACGGGAGCGGACCCCCGGAGCCCGGCCCCAGCCGCCCTCGACGCTCTCGGTGAGCGGCGTGATCGACTACGCCCGCTGCCCGAAGCGCTTCTACTGGTCGGCGGTCCGCCCGCTCCCTCGGTTCAGCGGGCCGGCGGCCCGGATCGGGACCGAGATCCACCGCTGGATCGAGCGCCGATCCTCCGGCCAGGCCACGCTCCTCGAGCTGGACGAGGAGCCCGACCTCACGCTCGAGGAGCTGGCCGGGGAGCCCGGGAGGATCGACCGGCTGAAGGAAGCGTTCCGGCGCAGCCGCTTCGCCGACCTCGTCCCCCTCTTCGCCGAGCGGGAGTTCCTCCTCTCGGTCGAGGGGTGGCTGGTGCGGGGGCGGATCGATGCCATCTACGGGACGCCGGAGGGGGCCTGGGAGGTCGTGGACTACAAGACCGGGGCCCCGCCCCGGGACGACCCGCTGTCCGGGCTCCAGCTCGACCTGTACGCGCTGGCCTGCGTGGACGTCTGGGGCAAGCGCCCCCAGGACCTCAGGCTCACGTACCTGTACCTCGCGACCGGGGACGAGGTCAGCCGGCCGGCCGGCGACCCCGGGGAGACCCGGGCCCGGGTGGCCGAGGCCCTCCGGGCCATCCGCGCCGCCCGGTTCGAGCCCACCCCGAACCCCGCCTGCCGGTACTGCGACTTCCTGCCGTTCTGCCCGGAGGGCCGGGCGTACGTGGAGGCCGGGGCCGCCGGAAGCTGAGCGGGCCGGCCTCAGGAGGGGTCGGCGGCCAGGCGCTCGACCTGCTGATCGAAGGTCCGGTAGTTGGCCGCCGGGTCCCAGCCCCCCTCGACCTCCGGCCGCACGACCCGTCCGGCCAGCCCGGCCTGGGGGGCTCGCACCCGCGCCGCCTGGAGGAACCAGTCCAGGCCGCCGGGCTGCAGGACCACCTCGCCGCGCGTGCCGAGGTTCCGGAGGGCCGGATCGTCGGACACGACCGGCGTGGGGCGGAAGATGCGACCGAGCGCGGCCCGGACCTCGGGATCGTCCGCCTCCACCGAGACGGCCCGTCCGTCCCAGGTCGCCCGACCCACCACGGCCTCGGGAGCGTCGGGGCGGTGGAACTCGATGCGGAGCATCCGCTACCCGACGACCGGGTGCTCCATCCGACGGAACCGCCGGGCCAGCTGCTCGAGCATCCGGAGCCCGATCCCGGGGTCCTCCTTCACGATCCGGGCCAGGCCGGAGCGGTCCAGGCGGAACAGGACCATCGGGGTCTCGGCCAGGACGGTGGCGGTCCGGGGTCCCCCGTCGAGGAGCGAGATCTCGCCGAAGAAATCACCGGGGAACATCCGGGTCAGGGTCCGCCCGTTCCTCGAGACCACCCGGGCCTCCCCTTCCAGGATCACGAAGCAGTCGTCGCCGGACTCACCCTCCCCGACGAGCTTCCACCCATCCCGGACCTCGACCCGTCGCCCCGCCTCGGCCAGCGACCGGAGCTGCCGGCCGGACAGCCCGGCGAAGAGCGGGACGGAGGCCAGGGCCTGCGCCTCCTTCCTCCCCATGCGGGGAAGCCTAGCGGGCCGGCGGACGGAGCGCGAGCCGCCGGCCGTGTCGGTGGGGGGTGGTAGCGTCCGGGCGACCGACCGAGGAGGGCCCGTGGGCGGACGCCTGGCCACGCCTGCCACCCTCCCCCTCGAACGGCCGGGGACCGGGTCCCCGGGGCCGCCCGCCCGGGCCGGGCCGGGGCCGGCCCGCCCCAGCCGGGAGCTCCTGGTGCGTCGCGACCACTGGGCGATCCGCCAGGGCGAGCCCGGGGGCTGGTACCTCGTGCTGCACGGGGCGCTCCGCGAGGAGCGGCTCCATCCCGATGGCCGGAGGACCGTGATCGACCTCGTGGGGCCGGGGGACGTGGTCGGGGCGCCCCCCGAGGGGACCCAGGGTTCGGGCGCCTTCGCCCTCACCGACGCGCTCCTCACCCGCCTGGAGCGGGGCCGGATCGAGCTGGTCCTGGGGCTCGAGGCGCGCCTGGGGCGCCTCCGGGCGCTGAGCGAGGAGCTGATGTGGGTGGACGTCCCGGCCCGGGTGGAGCGGCGGCTGCTGGACCTGGCCCGGCGGCTGGGGCGGCCCCACCCTCACGGGCTCCTCCTCGAGCACCGCCTCACCCAGGAGGACCTGGCCGGGCTCTGCGGCACCACGCGGGAGTCCGTGAACCGGGCCCTCCGGGCGCTGGCCGCCGCCGGGCGGGTCCGGCGGGTGCCGCGGGGCTACGTGCTCCACCTGGGGGAGGGGAACGGCCGCGGTGCCCCGCCGGCTCCCGGCGGCCCGATGGGGATCAGGGCCCCGGCGTCTCCTGCAGCACCTCCAGGCTGCACCGACGGCAGAGCCGGGTCCGCCCCCGGACCGGACGGCCGCACCGCTCGCAGGCCCGGGGCCCGACCTCGACGTACCGGGCGCCGTCCCCGCTCCCCCGGCGCGCCACCCGGCCCTCGGCCTCCAGCTTGAGCAGGTGGGCGAGGACGGAGCGCTCGGCCAGCGGCCGGACGTCCGGAGGGTAGGCGGCGTACACGACCTCGACGATCGCCGGGACGGTGTCCCGCCCGGCGCGGAGGGCGGTGAGGATCTCCTCCTCCCGCCTCGCGCGGTGCTCGAGGTACTCGCGGAGCTTGTCCGGGCCGTCCAGGACCACGGGTCCGTGTCCCGGGTACAGGACCCGGGGCCGGAGCTCGAGCATCCGGCGGAGCGAGCGGAGGTAGGCCACGAGGTCGCCCTCCGGGGGGTCGATCACGCTGGTCCCCCTCCCCAGGACGGCGTCGCCGGTGAACATGGCCCCCTCGCCCTCCAGGAGGAACGCGACGTGGTCGGGCGTGTGGCCGGGGGTGTGCAGCGCCCGGAGGACCACGTCACCGGCCCGGACGAGCGCGCCGTCCCGCAGGCGGGCGCCGTCGGACGGCGGGCGGTAGGCGTGGATGGGAGCCCCGGTGGCCCGGGCCAGGGCGGGTGCCCCGGGGGCGTGGTCCGGGTGGTCGTGCGTGAGCAGGATGGCCGCCACCGCCCCAGCCTCCCGCCGGACCTCGGCCAGGTGGGCCGGATCGTCCGGCCCCGGGTCGATCACGACCGCCGGATCGTCCCCCACCACCCAGGTGTTGGTCCCCTCCAGGGTGTGGACCCCGGGGTTCGGGGCGAGCACCCGCACGATCCGCACCGGCTCACGCCTCCTGGGAGAACGTGGACCGCGGCATCGCCTCCTCCTCGCCGCCCACGGGTTCCCGCTGCGGGACCCACGTCGCGAGCAGCTCCGCCACGCTCCGGCTCCCGGCCAGCCCCTCCAGGAGCTTCATCGTCGGCCAGTACAGCAGGACCCGCGACGCCGACCATCCCTCCAGGAGGTCGGCGGGCCGGGCCCACCAGGCCTCCGCCACCTCCGGGCTGGCCGCCCCGGGCTCCACCCCGTCCTCCGCCCGGACGGCGAAGAACCGGGCGTCGAACCGGACCGGCACGTGCTCCGGGGCCACCCACCGGGAGACCTCCCGGAGGTCCCCCACGCGGGGCGGCGCGGCGTCCACCGCCCCCAGGTCCCCGGCCGGACGGAGGCCGGCCGCGGTGAGGGCCAGGCCCGCCTCCTCCAGCAGCTCCCGGACCGCGCAGGCCCGCGCCGCCTCCCCGGGGCGGCCGAACCACCGCTCGGCGAGCTCGGCGTCCCCCGGGTCCACCGCCCCTCCCGGGAACACCACGTAGCCGGGGAGGAACCGGTGCGCGCCGGCGCGGCGGAGGACGAGGACCTCCGGACCCCGCGCCCCCTCCCGGGCCGCGATCAGCGCCGCGGCCGGCCGGATCGCCCGGTCTCCCATGGCCCGATGCTGGCACAGGGGCGGCCTCCCCGTCCCCGTCCGTGACGGATACTGCCGGGCGTGGAGGAGCCGCTCCGTTCGATCCGCCGGGCCATCGCCCGCCGGGGGCCCATCACGTTCGCCGAGTACATGGAGCTCGCGCTCTACGGCGAGGGCGGCTTCTACCGCACCGGGACGCCGGTGGGGGCCGACGGGCACTTCGTGACCAGCCCCCACGTCCACCCCGTCTTCGCCCGGCTGCTGGGCCGGGCCCACCGGGAGCTCTGGGAGGGGCTCGGCCGCCCCGACCCCTTCCCATCGGTCGAGGTGGGCGCGGGGGACGGCACGCTGGCCCGGGGGCTCCGGGACGCGCTGGCGGACCTCCCGATGGAAGCCGCCGCGGTGGAACGGAGCCCGGCGGCCCGCCGGGCGCTCCGGGAGGTCCCCCTCCGCGTGGCGGAACGGCTGGGCGACCTGGGCCCGATCGAGGGCGGGGTCGCGCTGGCGAACGAGCTCCTCGACAACCTGCCGTTCCGCGTCGTCCGGGGTCGGGATGGGGGCCCGGTTGAGGTCCTGGTGGACGCGGGACCGGAGGGCCTCCGGGAGGTCGAGGTCCCCTGTCGGCCGGACCTGGCGGCGGAGGCGCCGCCCCTCCGCCCGGGGGAGGAGGCGGCCGTCCCGGTCGGGGCGTTCGGGTTCCTCGACGAGCTGGCGGCCACCCTGACCCGGGGCTACGCGCTGCTGATCGACTACGGCTCCCCCCGGCCGCCCGCCGGTCCCGTCCACGGCTACCGGCACCACCGCGTCGTGGAGCGGGTCCTGCAGGACCCCGGGACCGCGGACCTCACGGCCGGGGTGGACCTCGCCGCCGTGGCCCGGCGGGCCCGGGCGGCGGGGCTCGCGGTCCTGGGGATCGTGGACCAGCGCTCCGCCCTGCTGGCGCTGGGGCTCGACGCCTGGATCCGGGAGGAGCTGGACCGCCAGGCGGACCTCCTGGCCGCGGGACGGGGGACGGAGGCGGTCCGGGCCTGGGGGGGGCGGAGCCGGGCCACGCTGCTGGCCGACCCAGCGGCCCTGGGGCGCCTCCGGTGGCTGCTCCTGGCCACCCCGGGGCTCCCCGCCCCGCCCTGGCTCCGGCGGGCAACCGCGCTCCGCGTTCGACGGGGAGCCGAGCCCGAGGTACCGTAGCGCCGTCCCTCGGCCCAGGGAGGACAAGGTGAGCCGACGACCGATCCTCGCCCTCGCCGTGGCCGCGGTCCTCGCGGCCGGTGCGTGCAGCGGCCCCCAGCCGGAGGGGCGACCCCGCGCCCCCCGACCCCTCGAGGAGGAGGTCGAGCAGCGGGAGACCACCGCCGAGCGGCTGGAGGCGCTGACCGAGGCCCGAGCGGCCGGCGTGTTCGGGCGGAAGGAGCGGATCGAGGGCCGGCCGGCCCCCGGCTGGGTGGGCGAACGGGTGGTGGATCCGCGGACCGACGACTGGGAGCCGGCCGTTGCCGCGGACCCGAACGCGCCGTTCGTCTACATCCTCACGACCCGCTACGGCGAGCCCAAGCCGTGCCCGGGGAACTGCCCGACGCCCTGGATCGCCATCGAGGTCTCCGCCGACGGCGGCCGGACGTGGAGCGACGGCGTGCCGCTCTGCGCCTGCAAGGGCTCGGGCCAGTTCGATCCCATCATCGAGGTGGTCCCGGACACCGGTGCCGTGTACGCGGTGTTCATGATCGGGTTCAACGTCGTCTTCACCCGCTCGACCGACCACGGCGCGACGTGGAGCTCGCCCGTGCCGACCTGGGGCAACGTCTCCTGGAACGACAAGCCCGCGATGGCCGTGAGCGACGACGGGCGGGACGTCTACGTCTCGTGGAACGGCCCCACGGGCGGGGACCCCTGGGTGGCCGTCTCCCACGACGCCGGCCGGACGTGGACGCAGACGAAGCTCGTCGACTCCGACCGGTACTTCTTCGCCTTCGACGCCGACGTGCTGCCCGACGGGACCGTGATCTTCTCGGAGTCCAGCCTGACCTACACGGGACCGGGGGGCGCGGCGGAGGGGCCGGTCCGGCACCACGCGTTCGTCTCCCGCGACGGCGGGGCCACCTGGGAGGAGCAGGTGCTCGCCACCGTGGAGCTCGGAGAGCCCTGCGTGGCCGAGGGCTGCTACGCCGACTTCTACGCGGGGCACGACGCGGTCTCGGCCGACGCCGCCGGCCGGCTCGTCTACGTCTACGACGGCGCCGAGCGCCCCGGCGGGAAGCAGCGGATCTACGTCCGCACGTCGGCCGACGGCGCCCGCACCTGGACCCCGCCGACCGTCCTCTCGCCGGCCACCGAGATGGCCACGTCCCCTGCCGTGGAGGCCGTGGGGGACGGCGACGTGCGGCTGTGGTTCATGCAGACGAACGGCGGCGACCACGACGCCTGGAACGTCTGGTACCGCAGCTCCGGGGACGGGGGCGCCACGTGGAGCGCCCCCGTGCGGATCTCCGACGCCACCTCCGGCGCGGGGTACAAGACGCCGGCCGGGTTCCTCGAGGTCTACGGGGACTACGGCGAGATCGCGGTGACCAGCGGGGGGAGGACGATCGCGGTCTGGGGCGAGGGGTTCAGCTGGATCGGCCCCGGCGGGAGCTGGTTCAACCTGCAGCGCTGACGCCCTACCGGTCCACGTCGCCGACGACGAAGAAGATCGAGCCCAGGATGGCGATGAGGTCCGGGACGAGCTGGCCGGGGAGCATCGCCGGCAGCACGGAGACGTTCGAGAACGACGCCGTCCGCATCTTCAGGCGGTAGGGGGCCTTGCTCCCGTCGCCCACCAGGTAGTAGCCCATCAGCCCCAGCGGGTTCTCGGTCCGGACGTAGACCTCGCCGTCCAGCGAGAGCTTCTTGGGGAGCTTCGGCGCGATGTACGGCCCGGGGGGGAGCTTCTCCATGCACTGCTCGATGATCTTGCAGGACTCCCACATCCGCTGGACCAGGACCCACAGCCGGTCGTAGCAGTCCCCGGTCTTGCCCACCGGCACCTCGAACTCGACCTCCGCGTACTTCTCGTAGGGCTCGTCCTTCCGGGGGTCCATCGGCACGCCCGAGGCCTGGAGGACCGGCCCGGAGCACCCGTAGGCGATGGCCATGTCGGCCGGGAGGATCCCCACGCTCCTGGTCCGGGCGAAGATGATCTCGTTCCCCATGATGAGGTGCTCGAAGTCCCGGAGCTTGGCCCGGACGTGCCGGAGGACCTCCGCGCTCCGCTTCAGGAACCCTCGAGGGAGGTCGTCCTTCAGCCCGCCCACCCGTGCGTAGGAGTGGTGCATCCGCGCGCCCGTCGCCGACTCCATCAGGTCCTGGATCATCTCCCGCTCCCGGAACGCGTAGAAGATCGGCGTCATCGCGCCCAGCTCCAGCGGGTAGGAGCCGGTGAACATGAGGTGGTTCAGGATCCGGTTCCACTCGGCCATCATCGTCCGGATCCACTGCGCTCGGTCGGGGACCTCGATCCCGGCCAGCCGCTCCACCGCGATCACCCAGCCCAGCTCGTTGTTGAACGCGCTGATCCAGTCGTGCCGGTTCATCAGCACGAGCACCTGGCGGGCGTCCCGGTGCTCGGCGAGCTTCTCCGCCCCCCGGTGCATGTAGCCGATCACCGGCTCGGCCCGGGTGATGACCTCGCCGTCGAGCTCCAGGACCAGGCGGAGCACCCCGTGGGTGGAGGGGTGCTGCGGCCCGATGTTGAGGATCATCTCCTCGGTCCGCAGGCCCCGCCCCACCACCTCCACGTCGAGCCCGCCGCCCCGGATCATCGAGGTGACGGCGGAGCTCTGGTAGGCGGGTCGTTCGGTCGCGTCCACGACCTTTCCATCCTGCCAGAAGCGGCCGAGCCGCGACCACCGGGCGGAGGACGCCCCCGCCGGAGCGGTAGGCTCACGGCAGCGATGGCGGCGGAGCCGGGCCTCAGGCGGCGGATCCCGTCGGTGGACGGGCTGCTCCGCAGCGACCCCGGACGGCGGGCGGCGGCCAGCCTGGGTCGGGCCCTCCTGAAGCGCACGCTGCGGATCGTCCTGGACCAGGCCCGGGCCGGGGCCGAGGCCGGCCGCGAGCCGCCGGGGGACGACGTGCTCCTGGCCCGGGCGGCCGAGATCGCGGCCCGGGCCGCCGCCGGACTGGGGCCGGTCATCAATGCGACGGGGGTCGTGCTCCACACGAACCTGGGCCGGGCCCCGCTCCCCGAGCGGGCCGCGGCCGCCGCGGCCCGGGCCGCGAGCTCCTACGCCGACCTGGAGGTGGACCGGACGTCGGGGAAGCGGGGACGCCGGACCGCGCGGGCCGAGCTCCTGCTCACCGCGCTCACCGGCGCGGAGGACGCCCTCGTCGTGAACAACTGCGCCGCCGCCCTCCTCCTCGCGCTCTCCGCCCTGGCCCGGCGGAAGGAGGTGATCGTCTCCCGGGGCGAGCTGATCGAGATCGGCGGCGGGTTCCGCATCCCCGACATCCTGGCCGCCTCGGGGGCGAAGCTCGTGGAGGTGGGCACGACGAACCGGACCCGGCTCGCGGACTACGGCGCGGCCCTCTCGGAGCGGACCGCCCTCGTGCTGAAGGT